>JAKLHB010000212.1 GCA_022710345.1 Planctomycetota bacterium | reverse complement strand
AAGCACTTGCATTATGCATTTTTATTGCAAGGATTGTAAAACTTGCTTTCTGTGTTACTACAGAAACCTCTGATAACTGATGAAAGCCTTTGGCAAAAAAACTTTCCATTGTGTCGTCGTCCATTTTGCTCAACAATATTGAGGAATTTGCTATGGAGAAAATTCAACTGCTCTTGTCTTTTACCACTATGTATTGGTGGTTTGGTGTTCTTTGTGTAGTTGGGTTGCTCGGATTTTTTGTTTATCGGATTGCAGATTTTTTACAAATTCGATTTGTGCAAAATTACTCAAAGCCTACAGATTTAGATTTATCCGATGATATTTACAATGGCAAGAAAGAACGTAAGTTACAACGTTCAAAATCAGGGCTTTGGCAAGGAATGACCAGTTGGGTAGGTAAGGGACTGTTTATCTTCTTTGGCATTCCCATTTTGGTCGTTTTTTTAGCCAATCTCGGTCTGTCTTATACATGGATTTATATTGTTCTCATCGTGCTTAGCTTTTTGCTGAATTTATTATTTTCTAAATTATTCTCGATTTGGACTCCTGCCCGATTGGCAGCCGACTATCCTGCGAATCAGACGACCCGGGTCGGAAATCTTACGTTTCAGGCATGGGGCATTGTCACTTGGGCTGGCCCAATGTACGCATTTTGGTATTTTTACCAAAGCAATGGCTGGGTCGGCAGCGTGATCACCTTGTTTGTGAGCCAGATCATTCAGTTGCTATTCTTCATTTACACCATTAAAAAAATAGCGATTCCCTATCAAGAATATCCAGGGTTAAGCGCAGAATTCAAACAAAATTTGCATCAATATCTAGAATCCCAAGGCCTCCAGGACAAAGAAGTTGGCGTACTCACAGGCCAGGAAGAGCCAAATGCTTTTGCAACTGGCTTGTTTGGCTATCGGCAAATCATCATGACCGAGGGCATCATCCAGGGCTATACAGACCCTGCTAATCCTAATTTTACCTTAAAATTAAGGGATGATACACTTGAGTCTATTGTTGCACATGAAGTTGGGCATATAAAATTGCATCATATTGAAAAAAGCATCTTTGTCGGCACATTGATTTCTTCTTTGGTCACTGTGGCAGTTTATACGCTTTTCTCCAATCCATTGATGTTTCCTATTTTCCTCGAAACTACAGGGCAACAAATCATGCTGTATTGGGGCCAATCATTGTTTGACATTATGCTCATGTATCCGTTGACTTTTTTAATGATGGGAATGGCTCGCTACAACGAAAATCAAGCTGACAGCCACCTTTTGGCAACACATGGCCATAAGCATGGCTATGATTTCTTCTATCAAATCCGGCACATTGCTCCTGTGGCCAATGATCTATTCTGGCACGACTGCAACATGACCCACCCAGAACCGCATATTCGTGAGAAAAGGATGCGCGATTGGGAAAAAGACCACGCAAAATAATACCACAAAATTGGCCTACGTTTGGTAGGCCAATTTTATTTGGTGCATATCGCGGGCACTACTTTGAGAAAAATATAACAAAGCCAATGCTTCATTTAGTGCTTGATTTTAGCAATGCAAAGGCTCAGGATAAAGAATGCGCAGAGGCAAAGGATGATGGTAGCGCCTGTGGCTGTGTTGGCCCAGGCCTGGGCAGAAATGCATAATCCTGACACAGATGCAATCATTGCAATTACTTGTGCAATCCAAAACATGGATCGAGCAGATCGAGCCAAATGCCGGGCAGATGCGGCTGGGATGATGAGCATGGCAGTCACGAGTAGCACTCCTACTGCCCAAACTAAAAACACGACCACAATCGAAAGCAGCCCGGCAAAGCAATATTGGTACTTGGAAACAGAAACTCGATGGGCCATAGCTAAAGATGGATTGAGGCCAATGTAGAGCATTTTATTAAAGCCAATGATTTGGAATGCTAGTAGGATGATGCAGAGCACAAGCATCCATAAAATTTCTGCATCTCCAATGGTTAAAATATCTCCATAGAGCACACGTTGGAAATCATTGGCCACACTTGGATCACGACTCACCACAGCTAAACCAAACGCTATGGCTCCTGAGAAAAAAACTCCAATCACAGTGTCTGAGGAAAGGGATGTATGCCGTCCTAAAGCAGTGATTGAAACTCCTACGAGTAGGCCAATCCCCAGCATGGCAATGCGGCTATCCAGGCTCAAAAGTAACCCCACTGCAATACCAGTAAAGGCAGAATGACTGATGGCATCCGAAAAAAAGGCCATGCGTAAATTCACCACTTGCACACCCATGGCTGCGCACATTGGAGACAAAATCAACAGGCCTACTAAAGCCTGCTGCATGAATCTAGCTTGTGCCCATTCCCAAGGTAGGACTTGGGCAATCAAGTCATAGATAAAGGACAAATCAAACATACAAAGAAACCTCATCGTCTTTCTGAAAAATTACTTTGTGGATAGTGTGGATGTCCATTTTGTGCGCATTGCATGTTGCATGGCAATCGAGCATCTTGCTGGAATCCAAAAAAATTCTGTAGTTCAGCATGAATTCCAAAGGTAGCTAATAAAACACCGCTTTGTAAAGCTTTTTTCGGGCATCCTTCGCCCATGACTTTATGATTTAGACAAATCACGTGTGTGGCATGGGACATTACCAAGGGCAGATCATGGCTAACCATGATTTGGGTAAAATTTAGCTCTTTGCGCAATTTTTCTAGGATTTCGCAAAGCAGCAACTCACCTTTGATGTCAATATTTGCAGCAGGCTCGTCTAAGATCAATATATCTGGCTTATGTAGCAAGGCTAAAGCCAAAAGCACACGTTGCAATTCCCCACCAGACAGGGTGCCCAATTTATGGGAAAAGATAGACTCTGCTTTGACCATTGCCAAAGCATCTAGAGTTTTTTGGCGTATACGGCGAGATACGCCGAGCCAGATCGCTTTTTGCTGCAATTCCAAGGCTAAAAGATCAGCCACAGTGATTGGCATGCCTCGATCAAATTCAAGCTTTTGTGGAACATAGCGCAAAACTGGATTTTGACCAGAAAGATGAATTTTGCCACTATAGGCAAGCTGTCCCAATAAGCATAGCAGTAATGTGGTTTTGCCAGCGCCATTGGGGCCTATAATTGCAGTACAACTGCCTTGAGGAACCTGAGCCTCGACAGAATCCAGTATTTTAACACCATCTATGAGCAGCGTTACTTGATCAAAGCGTACGCTAGGCTCTACGAATGGGATGGAGAATGAATTGGAGGAATTTGGCTGAGCTACGGCTAGGTTGGTAGCTTGTGTGGTTAAGCTAGGGGTTTCCATGGTTCAATGTTTCTTGTAAGATGACTAAATTTTGTTGGATAACGGTTTCATAATAATCCAGGGGCGCATGGTCAGGCCCTGTGATGCAAGGATCAAGCATGAACAAAGGCACGCTGGTTTCTTGAGCAATGCGTTGCGCAATTTTAGGCCGATATTGTGGCTCTGTAAAAATTGCGATGACTTTGGCTTCCTTAATTTTTTGAATGATCGCAAGCATATTGCTTGCAATAGGCTCTTGACCAGAGATTTGTTGAATGGTGCACACTACTTCTAAGCCTAAATCTTTGGCTAAATAGTCAAAGATATTATGATGGGTCACAATTTTTTTTCCCTTGATTTTTTGAGCCAATTTTTCAATTTGTGCATGCAATGCCTGAAGCTTAGCAATATACATGCGTGCATTTTCATAATATTTTTCTTTGTGTTGTGGAGCATATTGGCTTAGGCCATCTCGAATATTTTCAACCATTGCAATGGCTAGCCTTGGACTGGTGAAGATATGGGGATTGTATGGCCCTTGATGGGCATGATCGTGGCCTTCGTGATTGCAACCTTCGTGGGCATGATCGCAATCTTCTTGATCGTGGCCTTCGTAGGCATGCTCGTCGCGTTTGTCATCACCCTCTTCATCAGCATGCTTGCTCAAGCCCATTTCTTTTTCCAAGATTCCCTTGGAACTATCCACGATTACTAATTTTGCATTTACCTTTGATAAATTGGTGCCTAAGAATTCTTCTAGCCCAAGCCCATTGATCACAAGTACATTTGCGCGTGCGATTCTTTGCATATCTCTAGGTGTGAGTGAATAATTATGCGGGCATCCAAGTTTGGGAGATAGCATCATGCTCACTTCACAATCCGCAATTTGGTTGGCAATATTTTGGGTAAAAACATACACCGGCAATGTGGTGCATAGCACTTGGATTGGGGAACTTTGGGCATGGATAGGCATGCATCCAATCCATGCAATCAAACAAAGTATCAAGATTCGTCGCATATAAATTTTCCTCAATATAAGGAATCCAAAAAAAATAAAAAAAAATTCGCTCGGAAATAAAGTTTGCTCTGATAGAATGCCAGGTTTTCCTGTGTCCCGTCAGGACACCATAAGAGCCGACATAACCTGGGGTTAGAAACCCCAGGCTTTATTCCCAAACCGCTTCGCGGCAAAAAACTTTGCTTGCAGCGCATATCTATCATGTCCATAACTAGCGACCATGACCCTTTGCCACCGTGTCTTTGTATATGGTATATAACTCTTTATTTATCAATCGCTTGACTTTTCGGATAGGAATGTCTATTTAGCTTGGGTACCGTTGATGCATACAGGGTCGTGGAAGTTGCTGGTGCCATGGGTATCTATATCCTCCAACTGATACCAGTATGTGTTTCCCAATTCTACGGATGTATCTCCATAGTGATAGCGCGCTCCTTGGGTAACACTTCCCTCTGCTGGAATGAGGTATCTCGTAATCCGTTCGTATTGCCCATCCCTGGCAGGGCTTCTCCATACATGGAACCCTGCATTATCCAGCTCAGATGCGGTTTCCCATTCCACGAAAATACCGCCTGGGACCTCTACCGCTGTAAATGCGATGAGATTTACCAGCGTCGGGGAAGCCCCCGTATAGATGTAGCCACCAGAAACAGATGCAGCGATTTTTGTGCCGTCTGCTGATGATGCTATGGCTTCCCAACTTCTAGAACCCGCAGACGTTTGCGCTGTCCATGTTGCTCCAGAATCCGTAGAGGTATAGATATAGCCATAAACAGATGCGGCGATTTTTGTGCCGTCTGCTGATGATGCTATGGACATCCAATTTCTAGAACCCGCAGACGTTCGCTCGGCCCATGTAGCTCCAGAATCCGCAGATGTATAGATGTAGCCCTCATAAACACATGCGGCGAGTTTTATGCCGTCTACTGATGCTATGAAGGCCCAAGTTCTAGAACCCGCAGACGTTCGCTCGGTCCATGTAGCTCCAGAATCCGCAGATGTATAGATGTAGCCACTATCAACACATGCGGCGATTTTTGTGCCGTCTGCTGATGATGCTATGGATATCCAATTTCTAGAACCCGCAGACGTTCGCTCGGTCCATGTAGCTCCAGAATCCGTAGATATATAGATATAGCCACCATAAGCACACGCGACGATTTTTGTGCTGTCTGCTGATGATGCTATGGAGTACCAAGTTCTAGAACCCGCAGACGTTTGCGCTGTCCATGTAGCTCCAGAATCCGTAGATGTGTAGATGTATCCACCATAAACACATGCGGCGATTTTTGTGCCGTCTGCTGATGATGCTATGCGTATCCAGATTCTAGAACCCGCAGACGTTCGCTCGGTCCATGTAGCTCCAGAATCCGCAGATGTATAGATATAGCCACCATAAACACATGCGGCGATTTTTGTGCCGTCTGCTGATGATGCTATGGATTTCCAGGTTCTAGAACCCGCAGACATTCGCTCGGTCCATGTAAATTGTGCATAGCTTGGTACCGTAGTTAGGAACGTACAAACGAATATAAGCATCCAAACAATTGCTGAATTTTTTTTCATGCCTGTCTCCTATGTAGATTTTCGGAAATTTTGACTATTGTGCTAGAAGCTGTATCAATCAAAATAAATCGAAAAAAATTTTCTCTATAAAAAAACATAGGAAGCACAAGAACTTAACGCCGCTGACCTGGACTCTTTCGAACCAGGCTTGGCCCAGTAAGGAGCTGGTGAAAGGTGGGAGAGAGAGCCTTCCATGACCAAATCAAAAATCTTTTATTATTAAAATGAGCCGCAGGTTGCCCTGCGGCTAAGGCTGTATTACCAGTCCCATTCACCTTCCTCACCCATCAATTCTTTGAATTTTTGATCCACAATCATACTTTTGTTAGTTTGACGTTTTTCCAGTTGTTGTTTCTTGACCTCTAAATCTTTTTGAATACGGCCGATTTCATGCTGTTTCATGCTGGTGCGTAGGTCAAATAAAGCAACTAAAATTTGTTGCACTTCTGCTACTTTAGCAGCATCGCGGGCTTCTGGTGGGGTTTTACGCAATTCAATGACCAGTTTTTCTAGCTTTTGCTGCAGTGGTCGTTGTTGTTCCATGAGTTTATAAAGCTCAGGATCCATTCTTTTGATTCGTTCCATTTCATGTTTTTCACGTCGTTCTTGGATCATCCGGCCGATTTGCTTGCGAAATTCTTCTGGATTTCGCCGAGCTTGTTCAATCCATTTGCGATATTCTTTAGGAGATTTTTCTTGCAATTCCTGCATGAACTCTTGGATTGGGCCCTCTAATCTTTCGCCAAATTCTCTGGGTGGCTGCTGGCCTCTGAATTCCTCACGTCTTTCATGAGGCCGTCTGCCTTGCCAAGGAAATCTGCGTTGTTGTTGCATCTTTTGCTCAAGTTGATGGATGCTTTCTTGGATTTTTTTGCGCTTGCTCTCTAATTTTCCTTTTTCTTCCTTGGCTGCACTTTTGATTTGTTTTTCGATTTCTTTAATGGCTTTGCGGAATTCCTGCAGTTGTTTTTCTAACTCATCCATATTGGGGCCAGGAGGCGGGGGCTGCATTTCAGGTCCATGCATGGGAGGACGTTCACCTGGAGGCATTCGTTTAGGCTCAAATCCTGGTATGTCAGGTGGTTCTGGCTCCTCAGGCGGTTCTGCTTCTGGCTGCATTTTTTGGAGCTCTTCTTCAAGTTTTTTTGCTTGTTGGATCAATTGGTCTAATTGAGCTTGCAATTCAGGATTAGGAGTTTGTTGCATTTGTTCTTTAATATCGTAGATTTGCGCATATAACTCTTGAAGTTTTTGTTCCAATTTTTCTACGTTCACAGGGCCTGGCTGAGCCATAAGGCTGCACAGGCTTAACATGATGAAAATAATCATGATACTTAAACGCATACAATGCCTTTCCAAAAAGAAAACAAATGTTTTTATTGTGCAAAAAATAGTTGCACAATGGAATTGTGATTGCTACAATTTTCTTTTCCAAATTATCAGAAACCCTAGTTGCTAGTTGACTAGGAACGTGGCAAGATATGGGTATGATACCTTCTGATGAACTCCCAATTGGAAGCCCTATCTTAATCTCATAGCAAGCTCAGGGAGCCCAACCGCTTCGGCGGACTGGCAGGTAACTGCCCGTTGGTGCAGCAATGAATCAGTATCAGGCTGCACAACTGATACTGAACTTTATTTATAAGAATGTGGAGCCAGAAATGAAACCACTATTTCAATTTTTTTGTTACTCTTTTTCAAACAATATATTACAAGTTTCGAACAACTAGCAACTTGGGTATCAGAAATATGCCAAGCAACAAAAACCAAAGACTGCTTATTTCTGGCACGTAAGCAAAAACTTGGATTTCATTCCACGCAATCCAGCTTGGGCTGGATGTTGTGGTAACTCTTACTGTGGTAGCACTTTTTAATGACCCAAAGTTAACAGTCAAAAGGTCACCAGAGCTTGTGTATTGGCTCCATGTATGAGCTAAAACACCATCTAAATATATTTGGTGCACTGTGTTGCCGTTGGGCAGTTGTCCAACACTACAAGTAATTGAATCAATCCAATACGCTTGCAAAAGATTGATCTCAATGTACTGGACAGCATAGCTGCCGGCATTCCAGGCTGTACCAAAATTACCATCCACAGCATAGCTTGGAGCTTGATAGCTCCCAGTTGCTGTTACAGGCTTATTTAATGCAACGTTAATTGGTGCAGCAAGCACCAATGTACTCAAAAAACAAATCAAAAAAATAGTAAATTTCATCAGTTTTTCTCCTCTCTTTGGTTGAAGATAAAAGCATCCGAATCAGGTTGGCTTTCTCCAACTTTAGATATTGTATCTCAAAATTTAGATATTGTATCTCAAAATTTGGATTTTATTGGGAAAAGTTTATGACAAAAGAAATCATTTTTACAGCCGCTGCGCCTAAGCCAGTTGGCCCATATTCACAAGCTGTGAAAGCAGGCAATCTCTTATTTATCTCAGGCCAGATTCCAATTGTCCCTGAGACAGGTGTCCCTGTGCAAGGTACTTTTGCTGACCAATGCCGCCAAGTGTTGGAAAACCTCAAAGCAATTTTAATTGCAGGCGGATCGAGCTTGGACCAAGTGGTGAAGGTGAATATCTATCTCAAAGACCTCAATCACTTCAAAGAATTAAATCGAATCTACGAACAGTACTTTGGAACATCAAAACCTGCAAGAGCTTGTGTTGAAGTGAGCAGGTTGCCATTAGAGTCGGCTATTGAAATTGAGGCAGTTGCTATAG
>JAKLHB010000211.1 GCA_022710345.1 Planctomycetota bacterium | reverse complement strand
CTTCTAAAAACATGCGGAATTGTGCATTCGTAACAGGGCAAACGTCGCTCCAATAGCCGTCCAAAAAAACAGAATGCACAGGTTTAGACCCTAAAAAATCATCACTTCCCATATAGAAGCTCCCCGCAGGAATATAGACCATTGGGCTATGGTCTGTAATGCTTACCACAGTCTCACCTTCGAGGATAAGCCCCTGGGGCAATTCAGGACGTGTCCATAGATTACTCATGGTTATCTCCTTGATCAAGGTTTAAATAAAAAGTCTTGGTGACACAATTGATAAAATGTCGGCCCTAGTTGCTAGTTGGCTAGAGCCGAAGATATCCATTTAGAATGCAACGCTTTTGCGGCTCAATCCTGCGGCTACCAGAAAACTGCAATAACTAGCAACTTGGGTAATGTATATACATCAACGCGATGGTTTTTGAAATTCTGCAATCGCTTTAGTTAAAACCTCTTGGACTTCTTGTGCAACAGTAGCCCAAGTTCGCTGATGGGCTTCTTTGGAAATAGCCTGACGATCATAGTGCTGTTGCCAAAGTGCTTCATCAATAGCTTTTGCAAAATTTTGGCTCGTGATAGGATCTACCAAGATACCTTTGTGTGGGCCATTGATAGCGATTTCTGTACCAGGCAACTTAGAAGCCACAACAGGTGTTCCGCATCCCAAAGCCTCATAAACGACATTTGGGGAACCTTCATAAAGGCTAGCAAAACAGAATAAATCAGCGGCACAATACCAATCCTGGATTTGTGCTTGAGGTAAGCTACCTAATAAAAAAACCCTCTCTTGTAGTTTTAGAGTTTGGATACGCTGCTGCAACTGATCTCTTAATTGTCCTTTGCCAATGATGTACAATTTTTCTCCATGTTTTAATTGCGCCATAGCTTCCAAAAGACAATGAAAATTTTTTCGTGGCACCAACGCGCCGACACTTACCACAATTTTTGATCGTGAGTCAAGTCCAAGCTTTTTTCTGGTAGCCTGTTGATCTTGCCAATAAAACATAGCAGGGTCAATTCCATTTGGAATGAGATGCATCTTATCCTTGGAAGCACCTATTTCAACCATAGTATCCAAAAGATTTTGTCCCACAGCAATCATGCTTTGAGTTCGTAACACTATATATTGAAGCCATTTACGAATTAAGTAATATTTTACATATTGGTGTATATCTGAGCCTCGGGCAGAAAGCACCACAGGAACTTGGAAATACTCACCCAACCATACAGCCGCCAATCCATCTGGATAAACATAATGCGCATCAATCACATCAAATTTAAATGTCTTTCGGATTTCTTCAATTTTGCGCAATACACTCCAATACATAAAAATACCATACCATGACATACCAATTTTTGGTGTTAAAAAATATTGAGGATGAAATGTAATCAAGTCTTGGATCATCTCTTGACGAGGAATTTTAGCAAACGTATACCAATGACGAAATCCTTGAAGCCATGACCATGAGGGGAAATATGGAACAGGTGCGACTACCTTGACTTCGTTGCCTAATTGAAGCAGCCCTTGGGTTCTGTGCTTGATAAATACACCCAAGTTAGGCATTTGTTGGTTGGGAAATAAAGTAGTAAACGTAAGAATTTTCATAGAATTATGCAGCAGATATTCCTCAATTTATTTCAGTAAGGAATCTACATCTTTTCAAAACTAAATAAATCAAATACTGCAGAAGGCGAACATCAGGCTTTGCTATGCCCCTGCAGTAATAACAGACAAGCTTATTTAAAAATAGAGGCTTTAAGCAAGCTTGCGGACCCACCGATCATACCAACGATGGAAAACCAAAATATTCCACAAAACTTCTTGGTTATTGCGCCATTTAGAAAGATGTTCGCGGTACAACCTCTCAATGGCTTTGTAGTCAAAGTAGGGCAGATGCTCACCATGTAATATACGCGATTCAAAGATTGGGCAAAGATCTTTTCTCAACCAAGATGCCAATGGAATAGAAAAGCCCATTTTGCGACGGTACAGGATATCACGGTCTAAAAATTCTTCCAGCATTTTTTTGAAAATGTACTTGCCGCATGTTCTTTGCAATTTGAGCTGAGTCGGAATTTGAAATGCATATTCTATCACTAGATGGTCTAGGATAGGCACACGTACTTCCAAAGAATGCGCCATACTTGCCATATCTACCTTGGTTAAAATATCGCCTGACAAATACATTTTAATATCTGTGTAGAAAATTTTCTTCAAAAGGTCAGGGCATGTAGCACGTGCATAGTATTTATGGAATTCCTCTAACGAACGATATCCTTTTAATTCACGCTGTACTTCTGGAGATAATACCATTTTTTTAAATGGTTCTCTCACAGAAGACATGCTATAATAATGAGCTTCCTCTGAGTCAACTGAAAGGTTGATAAATGTTGATTTGCCACGAAAAATCTGAGGCAGCCAATCAGCCTTGGGATATGCCCAAGCCAGAAAACGAAGCAGGCTGCGTTGCATCCATCGAGGGAATTTAGGCCGGATCCAATTTTCACAAGCCGCCATAGAATAACGCCGATACCCAGCAAAATTTTCATCTCCACCATCCCCAGACAAAACTACGATAATATCTTTGGCAGCTTCCCTGCAAACTGCAAAAGTGGGAATTGAGGAACTGTCAGCAAAAGGTTCGTCAAAGTATTCGAGCAATATATCAAAATCTTGAGGGCCAATATTAGAGAGAATTCGTTCATGATGATCTGTGTGGTAACGCTCAGCCACACGTTTTGCATAAGCAGATTCATCAAAATCTTTATCCGCAAAGCCAATGGTATAAGTTTGGACAGGGCTATTCATCTGCTGAGCCATAAATGCAACTACAGCCGATGAATCCACTCCACCAGATAAAAATGCGCCTAAAGGAACTTCGCTTTCCAGGTGGCTTCCAACAGTCTGCTGCAACAATGATCTTAACTTTTGAGAGATTTCGTCCGCAGATTCTGTGCTTTCCTGAGAACAATCTAAATCCCAATATTCTTGCACAGTAACATGCTCTTTGGTAGCCACTAGCATATATCCTGGCAAAAGACGGTTAATTTCATGAAAAATCGTGGCAGGTGCTGGAACATATCGGTAGGTGAGGTAATCTGAAATTGCCTTGCTGCTGATGGTATGTGGCACACCTGCTGCTAAAATCGCTTTCATTTCAGAGCCAAATACAATCCCACGATCCGTGATCGCATATAAAAGAGGCTTAATTCCGACACGATCACGCGCTAATACTAAGCGTTCTCGGTCTTCATCCCAAATTGCAAAAGCAAACATCCCGCGCAAACGCTTGACAAATGCTAAATCCCATTGCTCATACGCATGAATGATGGCTTCTGTATCAGAATGTGTTTGGAATACATGCCCACGTGTGCTTAATTCTTTTCGAAGTTCATGATGATTGTATATTTCACCATTAAAAACAATCGCAATCTTTCCAGTTTCATTGAACATAGGTTGGCCACCGCCTGCCTTGTCAATGATAGAAAGTCTTCGATGCCCAAGTCCTATATGCTTGCGAATGAAAAACCCTTCTTGATCTGGGCCACGATGAGAAATAGCATCTGCCATTTTTTTTACAATCCCAGCATCTACTTCTGCTTCGCTTCGATGTGAATAAATTCCGCAGATACCACACATAACTTTTGTATCCTCTCTAAAAAATTGAGTGCAGGTAGTTACGTTGTTTGCATTTGGTAAATCCTGATCATTTGATCTGCTGCTTCTTGAGGCAAAACCAAACTAGTATCCAATTGATTGGAAAAACTTTGATAAAAAGGCATGCGTTGTTGCAACAGGCTCTGCCAATCTTGATTCCATAAAGGACGATTTTGGGTATGGGCAAGACGGGATTGAATCACTTTGGGATGAGCCATCAAATTTATAATGATTCCATTTCTTTGCAACCTGGCACGATTCTGAGGATTGAGCAATGTCCCACCACCTGTAGCAATCACTAGATTGCGGCTGCTTTCTAGCGCTTGGCAAACCTTAGCTTCATACTCACGAAAGCTAAGTTCGCCTTCTTGTGCAAAAATTGTGGGAATGCTCTTTCCTGCTAGTTGCATCACTTGGTCATCAGTATCTACAAATAAACGTTTTAACTTCTGAGCCACACATTTTCCAATGGTAGTTTTTCCAGTGCCCATAAAACCAGTGAGGATGAGATTACAATCAGAAGAATACATACCATTTCTTAAAAAACATCAAATGTCCAGGGCTGTGTGTCCATGGAAAAATCGTCCAACTGCATTTTATGCAATACCTGGAACCTCGGCAAAATTTCGGCAATACTATCGCCACCTAATTTTTCCAGCAAAGCATTGGTGAGGACAAACACCATCATGGCTTCAATCACAGGTACAGCCCTTGCCACAGGGCAACAATCACCTCGATAGAATGGAGACTGGGCAGGTTGTCCATTGGCTAAATCAACAGAAGGAAGCCCTTTTGGAAAAGTTGGAATAGGCTTCATTGCAACTTGTACCACAATAGGCTCTCCATTGGATATGCCGCCTTCAATCCCGCCTGCATGGTTGCTGGTCCGTATCAGATGTCCATCTTTCAATACAATTGGATCATTGATCTCACTGCCAAATTTAGCAGCATTGCCAAAAGCATTGCCAATGGCTATACCTTTGATAGCCGGAATGCTCATCAACCCGGCTGCAAGCTGAGAGTCCAGGCGGCGGTCAAAATGCACAAAAGAACCAAGCCCTGGCGGAACATTACAGGCCAATACTTCTATGATCCCGCCTAAACTATCGCCAGCTTCTTGAGCTGCTTGAATGGCTTGCTGCATGGCAATAGATACTGCTTTGTCTGGACAACGTACTTCACTTTGTTCACTGGCTTGTAATCGTTCTTCAATAGCGGCCTTAAATTCATTCGATAAAAGTATTGTAGTATTATCCCAGCGTATTTGGCCAATTTGGATCACATAGCCTCCAACCTGAATACCTAATAAACGCAAGAAAATACGGCATATTCCGGCCGCTGCGACACGGGCTGCTGTTTCACGCGCACTACTGCGCTCCATGGGCAAACGTAAATCTTTATATCCATATTTTGCTGCTCCAGTTAAATCAGCATGCCCAGGCCGAGGTATGGTGATGGGGACTAAAGATTTACCTTGCCAATTTATAAAATCTTGATTTTGAATTTCCAAAGCAATAGGGCTGCCTGTGGTCTTTCCCTGAAGTACGCCAGATATAATTTTGATTTCGTCTTTTTCAATGGACATCCTTGGACCTGCACCACAACCATGTTGTCGTCTTGCAAGGCCTTGGTTCAAAATGTTTGTACTAATTGGCAATCCAGCAGGCATGCCTTCTAAAATCACTGTTAATTTAGGGCCGTGGCTTTCACCAGCCGTCAACATCCTGAGCACAATGAATCTCCTAAGAATTTGCTAAACTGTTTTGCACTGCTTTGAACATAATTTCAAAAGGTGCTGGCTTTTTAGTCCATATTGTAAATGCTGCTGCGCCTTGATGCACAAGCATGCCAATACCACTGATGCCTGTTCCATGCGCGGCTTCTGCTTTTTTTAGAAATGCTGTTTGCATAGGCCGATATATCATATCATACGCAAGGACTCCTCTGGGAAAGGCTAGAGAATCTGGCCACGGACAATCTTCTATGTATGGCCACATTCCTACTGAAGTGCAGTTGATCATAGCTTGCGGCTGCCAATCTTCCACATCTTCAAATTTTCCCAAGATCACAGCTTCTGGATATTTGGACTGAATTTCTTTTGACCTAGCTAAAGTTCGATTGATGAGCATGATCTTGCAGCCAAGGTATACCAATAAATACACAGCAGCTCGGCTCGCACCGCCTGCGCCTAGGATGACCACACGTTTTTGTCTTAAGTCAATTCCATGGCATGCTAGATCGCCCATCAAGCCTAAAATATCTGTATTACTTCCTAAAGGCAAATCATTTTCTTGAAAAACAATGGTATTCACGGCTCCAACAGCATTGGCCAGAGGATCACTCTGAACCCATGCTGCAATAGTTTGCTTGTGTGGAATGGTGACATTACATCCAAAATAATGCGATTGGATGGATGGCCAGGCTTGGGCAAGTTCATCGGGCGGAGTTGGAATCAATTCATAAATCCAATCTGTAAGGCCATAAGCATCCAATGCAGCACGTTGCATCACAGGACTTAAACTATGGCTCAATGGCCAACCGAGTAAACCTAAACGATATTTGCACATAATCATCAGCCCTGCCATTAGCCTTCGGCGTAGGCTTGAGCCGAAGAACTTCGTTTAGAATGCAACGTTTTTGCGGCTCAACCCTGCGGCTACCAGAAAAGAGCGCAATAACTAGCAACTTGGGTAATCATCTATGAAATTAGCTTACCTTGCATTTATCCTGGATCTGCTGCTTCAGGCTTTTGTATTTGCGCTCTAGCATCCGTGTGGAAATCCCACGGTCATGCTGTTTCAGCAAAAAATCGTATTCTTGGATATATTTAGGCAATTCTCGTTGCAATGTAATATGAAACTTAGCCAGCTCTCTTAAATGAGCTATGGTCTGATGATGTGCTTCATAGCAGCCCAATCGGCTTTTGCCTAATGCAGCGACTATTTTATCATGCTCCACTTGCCAGGCCACGTAGAACCTGAGCTCTGCATTGCCTTGAGCCGTAGGCTCAGAAAACGAGCTGGCAACTTGATTCAAAGGATCCATGCTCCCTCGGATTAACTCAGGCTTTGAATCCACAACAACCATTTGATCCTTGGCACATCCTATAAAAACTAAGCAAAAGCAAAATATAAATTTATACAATGCAATGATCCTTAAGAAAATATAAATTTGTATAACTTCATACTGATGTACCAATTTACGATGAAGAAACCCAGACAGCATTCGATAAATCTAGGTCAATGACGATTGTTCCAGATTGTGCAGCCATCGAATACGCAAATCGTGCACGAAGCAACCATGCACCACATCGCAAAGAAAAAATTTGTTCATGCCCATAGTACTCTATTTTTTCGACCTTAGCCGTGAGGTTAATGTGATGCAATGGAAATTTTGTATCTGAGGATGCTACTTGGATATGTTCAGGCCGAAATCCAAGGATAGTAGGCCCTGGCTTTAAATTCAATGGACATTGGATAGCAGGCCAATCTTGAGCTTGAAAATACCCTTGATTCACCTGGCCTGAAACAAGATTGATGCTTGGGATGCCTAGAAATTGAGCGATTGGAATGGAGGCTGGCTTTTGATATATAACTTTGGGAGAATCGAGTTGAAGCAAACGGCCATTCATTAAGATGCCAAGCCGATGCCCCAAAGACATAGCTTCAGCTTGATGGTGTGTCACATAGACTACAGGAATTTGTAAGCTTTGCACCATATTTTGTATTTCTGTTTTTATGGTCTCTTGGGTTGGGGCATCTAAATGCGCCAATGGTTCATCCATTAGGAGTACGCGAGGCGCACAGGCTAGAATTTGTGCTAATGCCACACGTTGCTGTTCACCGCCAGATAATGTTTCAGGATACCTTGCCAGGAGATGGACGCAGCCTACAGTTTCTGCGATCTGCTCTACGCGCGCTTTTATTTTGACCTTTGGCCAATGCTGTTTCTGCAGCACAAAAGCAATATTTTCTTGCACATTTCGATATGGAAATAAAGCATGGTTTTGGAAAAGCATGGCAATTTTACGTTGGTGAGATGGCAATTGAGTGATATCTTGACCAAACAGCCAAATCTTGCCACTAGAAACTGGGATTAACCCTGCAATCATTTTCAGAAGTGTTGTCTTGCCTGCACCAGTAGGGCCGGCGATGACCATCCATTCACCAGGTTGCACAGTAAAAGCAATATTTTTTAGAACTGCATGATTGCAGTCTTGCAATATAAGACTCATAGTATTTTCCAAAGATCAGCCACGACAATTATCCTGCGTATCTTTCCTGGCTATGTCTAATGTTATGCTAAAATGGATAATGCAGACCAGCAAAGATTGCACTGCCGTCATCACCAAAGCCAATATCCACTTTAGCCACAATTTGAGATCGCACAACAAAGCGAATGCCTGCTCCATACACAGTCTGCATATTGTCAAGCTTAAGCTCACTAAATTTTGAAAAAACCTGACCAATATCCGCGAATACAGCGGCTTCTAAATCGAGCAAAATTTCACCAGCAAAAAAACGGGCGATTCGAATCCGTTGCTCCACATTAATTAACACTCTGTGGTTATCATAGAAACGTCCTTCTCCATAACCACGCATGGTTTTGCCACCGCCTAAGGTGCTCAATTCATAGAATGGAATGTCATTGCCATCTAAATATTCAAACAAGCCTCTCACTGCTGTGACAAATCTTGCTTCGCTATCCCAAGGGATATAGCCTTTTATTTCTGCTCCAAAGCGGCCAAATGTATAAGAGCTGAGAATTGCCTCGTGCGCTCCTTCAATAAAGAATTTGGCGTACATGCCAGAAGTAGGCGAAGATTCATCATCACGGGTGTCGTAAATAAGAGCAAATTCCAAAGGCAAAGCATAGCTTCCATCAATGCCAGTGATGTTTGGAAATTTGTCTTGC
>JAKLHB010000210.1 GCA_022710345.1 Planctomycetota bacterium | reverse complement strand
GCGGCAGCGCTTCTTCCATCCTCGTGGTCAGCCCTGAGCCACTCAACACAATGAAAATCTTTTCATTGCAATGGTAAGCTGCCATCATAGGGATACAATTGTAGCTTTCTCCATTCTCATCCACAAAGGACCGCCCAATTTCCTGGTATTCATCCAGCATGATCACGGGGGAAAGATCAAAATAAGACTTCATCGCAATTGTAAGATCAATCGAACGTCTCATCATGCTATAGAGAGGATATTGAATTCCTTTTTCATACCAGTGTTGAATGAAATTATGAAATGGTTCATAGTACCGCTTTTTGGCATCAGATTGTAAATGTTCTAAATAATTTATTAAAAAATTAAGCTCGATATTATTCGCTAGCTTAGGATCTTGCATCAAAAATCCTAATGCCTGGCTCAAAAAAACAATCATCATTTCTTCAGCCACTTCTACCACTGATTTTTTGCTACCTCTTTTTTCATCCAGGTTCATGAATGAATAGAAAAACGGAATCGCAGCTTCGGATGCGTTAAAGAGATAATCATAGTATCGCTTTAAAAACGTGGTTTTCCCCATTTTTCTCATGCCAATCAATGCCGTATGCCGTGCATTCCCTCGTTGCGTTTCCAATGCTCGGAACATTTCGTTTCTGCCCACAAATGTAAAAGAAGGTAATAAATTATCCTCTTCCCGTGAAAGAATATACGGCACATCCTCACCCCACGTGGTCACTTTTTTAGCACGAGGAATCACTGGCCTTTGGCCAAGATATAGATTGGCTTTGCTGTGCTTTTGGATGTATTTCTGCACCTGCGGCTTTTGGGTATACGACGTGAGCTGCGTGCCCAAAAACGGCGATTTCTTGGGCTCACCCGGCATCAGGTCTTGATAATACATCACCGCTTCTGGCTGAATCGTTGTTTTTTTTCTCATGCCCGCGTCTGGCTGAATCGCTGTTTTTCTTCTCATTGGTTGTGAGGTCTTGGATGCTCTAGGCGTTGCAGATGTTTTCGCCTTACTCGATGCTCCAGCCTTGCTCGATCTCTCTGCGGCCCATGTTGTTGCTTTGCTTTTGGCTTCTTTAGACTTAGGTGAAGTTGGTTTTTGGGTGGCTAATTTTGACTGAGCTTTTTTAGACTTAGGTGAAGTTGGTTTTTGCGAGCTTAGTCTTGTTTTCATTGCTTTAGATTGAGACGAAGCTGGTTGTTGTGTTTTAGATTCGAGTGAAGCTGGTTGTTGCGAGCTTAGTCTTGTTTTCATTGCTTTAGATTGAGACGAAGCTGGCTGTTGTGTTTTAGATTTATGCAAAGCCGGCTTTTGCATACCTAATCTTGTTTTGGTTGCTACCACCTTGGGTGAAGCTGGTTTTTGTGTGCTTAATCTCTTTTTTTCTGCTTTAGCCTTGGGTGCAATCGTCTTTTGCATGCCTAATCTGGTTTTAGTTGTTGTAGCTTTTGCTGAAGTCGTCTTTTGCGAGCCTAATTTAGTTTGGTTGGATGATTTGGCTTTTGTGATGGATTTGGTTTGGTTTGTTTGAGCTAATTTTTTACGATTTACTTGAGATGATTCGGAACCTGGATTTTTGGACATGATTGGTATCTCCTTGTTTGGGATGAATCAAAGCACAAAATTTGGAAAAGATTATACCTTGTCTCTGCGAAAAAATAAAGAAAAATTGCAAAAGATTTTCTTGCACAATCCAATTCCCCGCAATGGCTATCTCATGATTCTCCATATAGCCTATCTTAGGCCGAGCGCAAAAGAGGAGAATTCCAAGGTTGTTCGACCCCGTTTTTTGATTTCTCCACGCCACTTCACATTCTCATAGCCTAAACATGCCTTTTCTTTTTCACATCCGCTTCCGATATTTTACCGCGTTTTTTGATTTCTCCACGCACTCCACATTCTCATGGCCTAAACATGCCTTTTCTTTTTCACATCCGCTTCCGATATTTTACCGCGTTTTTTGATTTCTCCACGCACTCCACATTCTCATGGCCTAAACATGCCTTACCTTTTGCACATCCGCTTCCGATATTTTACCGCGTTTTTTGATTTCTCCACGCACTTCACATTTGCCCAACCATGTCCTGCCTTATCTTTTGCACATCCTCCTTCCGATATTTTATCGCGTTTTTTGATTTCTCCACGCACATGCCCCATCTTGCTTATTTTTCCACGCTCTCCATCATTATTTTTCCTTGTCCACAAAAAAACGATGGCCGACCAGGGGGGAAATTTCCCCCCTGGACCCCCCTTCAAGAGTGTTTTGCCACGTCTTGTTTATTTTTCCACGCTCTCCTTATTTGGATGCAATAAAGATTTCCTTCCACGTCTTTTTGGATAATTTGGCAGACATCAGTACAGACTTGGGCAGGCCCGCTTTGGGCTTCGCTTTGGGGCTGGGCCTGCCCAAGTCTGTACTTTGTCTGCCGGCCCTCTATTTGCGCAGGTTAATTCCGATGGAATTCAAAGCCCGAACCCGAAACCCCAAATTGCAGTTCCGATTACCCGGCCCCCAGTAGCCGCGGTTCGCCGAACGGCAATACGAAGCAGAATTATACCAAGAACCGCCCCGAGAGACCCGGATCGAGCTACTTTTAGGCCCAACCGGATCCGGCGCACTATTACTAGGGTAACTGTCATACCAATCATTAACCCATTCCCAAACATTTCCATGCATGTCATACAATCCAAACCCATTTGATTTTTTTCCTTCTGTTGCTACAGGATGCGTATGCCTCTCCGAGTTTTTTTCATACCATGCGTATTCTGAAAGCCTGGATTCATCATCTCCAAAACACCATCGCTTTGTGCTTCCTCCTCGACAGGCAAATTCCCATTCTGCTTCTGTGGACAATGTACATCCAAGTTTTTCACAAAACGCAGCGCATTGGTACCAGTTCACACATTCCACTGGCGCGGATACCCCACTGCTGCTAAAACAAGATGGTTTGGGCGACATTCCATTATAAGGCCATTGATGCTTGCTAAATATTTTCTTCCATTCCTCCTCCGGAACCGCACTCACCACAGCTTCCCATTGCTCCTGGGTGATTGGGGTCTTTCCCATGTAATACGGCTTGGCGATCACCACCAAATGTTGGGTTTCGGCACCATATCGGCCCTTTTCATCCTCTGGGCTTCCCATCAAAAATCTCCCAGGCGGGATCAAAATCAGGGGGATATTCGCACCGCCTTGAACGATCACGATCTCCAATTCCAAGCCTTTGTATGGCACTAGACCTTCTTGGCTTGCCTTCGCATATCCAATTTGGTACTGCCGCGCGTATTCGCCTTGTTTGCCTTCTTCTTTCGCTAGCTTAAGCCACGTGGGTTTGCTCATGTCCAAAATAGGGATGCCTTCGTGGATCCCGTCGTCTTTATAGCTACATTCAGCCCAGATAGCTTCAGGAAGACCATACGTCAAGACTTTGTTCTTGACCGGTAAAACTTTGTTCTCGACCACGATTATTGAAGGTGCAGACACACTTGGTATTGAAGGTGCAGACACACCTGGCGCTTGGGGTATTGCTGATTCTTCTACAACCTCGGGCTCTTGCTTTCGGATCCAGTACGTCTCCTCTTCTCCATTGTAGTTTTTGCAAGGATACTTCAACCAACCATCTTCTCCTTCCCCAGGCTTTGTATCCCTGACTTCCACTACTTTGGGCACACTGCCTGCATCTCGTTCTACCATAGGCCAAAGCTCATTTGCTTTGCCTCTCAGTAGTTCAGATCCCGACGTTTTCCATTGGATCAGGGTTTGGGCCGCTTCTATTCCCTTGTCAACGGGGCCATTTTCTAGGCGATCCCTCATTTCTGCTAGCTCAGACGCTCTTTTCAGGTAATCTCGCAAGTCTTCTATGCTATGCTTGGCCTCATACGGCAGATTCAACATCTCCCGGAGGGTTTCTGGGCCACCCGTTAGATGCTTTCGCAGAAATTCGCTGAGAGTTTGTGCATTGACAGTACCAAATGCATCATACGGCCATTGGATTCCTAGAATTGTTATTTTGTCTTGATCTACAAATATATATTTGGCAGACGGTAATGATGGCGCTGCAAATCCTATGGCTTTGGCATTGTTCATGGCTTTTGTTATGGCATCCAGCAAAGCTTCCCAATCACTTGCAACAAGCTGGAATTCCTTCAGGGATTTTCCTCCTGGCTTTGCACAGGCCAGGCAAACTTCCTGTGGAATGACATCATCGCCTCCATACCAACCAACTGCAGGCGCAAGGACTGGAACAGAGAATTGGGCACATTTCTTATATTGCTCCACTGCTGCCTCCCATTGATCTCGATCAGGTATTCGGGAATACCTGCACAGTACAAGACCTCGATCGCTTTCTTTTCCTCTCTCTTTTATAAGCTTCCTGAAGCAGCTTATAAGCTTCCTGAAGCAGCTTACAGGTTTTGAAGTTATTCCATTTCTTTCTTGTACTGCTTCTAAAAATTGTTCTTCAAGCCACATGACTAAATCATCAGCCATTTCTTGAGCATGTTGGTATCTCTTTTTTTTGTTCTTTTGCAAAGCTTTTTGTAAAATTTCTTTTAGGCGCTCTTCTATTTCTGAAAACTCTGGCTCTGTTTTGCAAATCGCTTCTTTAAGCTCTTCCCTTGTTTTTCCTGAAAATGGCAATTTGCCGGTCACACTTTGATAAAGGATCACTCCTAAGCTCCATAGATCAGAAATACCATCCACATTTCGAGAATCTTCCCAATGTTCGGGCGACATGTGGTCCGGCGTTCCCTTTGGCGTAATCGTCAGACTTTGGGTGACATCAGGGTTTTCCAGAACTTTGGCGATTCCAAAATCCAGAATATACGCATGCCCATTCATGGCGATTCGTATATTCCCAGGCTTAAGATCTCTATGAATAATCTTACTGTTATGCGCGTGGTGCATTCCATTGCATACCTGGATCAACACAGACAGTTTTTTCCACAGAATTTTCATCTCTGGCAATAGCCGGACACCTATTGTTGTGTCTGTGCTTCCGTTCTTTTCCAGATATTCCCAATATTGATCTAAATTCCAGCCTTCAATATACGGCATCACCACACAAAAAATACTTTCGCCACTATCTTTTTTGCTTGCTCCAAAATTCAGTATCGAAATCACATTCTCATGATTCATCGTTTGAAGTGCTGTCACTTCTCTTTTGACTTCCTTGCAAAAATCGCTTTGCAGACTATCAAATATTTTGATTGCAACTTTTGCCTGCGTTTCTCGACAAACAGCCAGATACACTGTTGCAGAAGTTCCTTCTCCAAGCCAATCATTACACGATAGAATGTTCATGTCAGAATCGCGCTCTTCCGGTGTGTAGGTATATGTCTCAATCTCTGATTGTGTTGATGCCGCTGGAGTTGGTGCTGCTGGATTGTTTTTTTTTAGTTTCAGCTCAATTGGCATACTTTTACCCTATGAGTTACGATCTTTTCTACATTGGAATTTTATGTCGCTCACACGCGACTACGTTTTTTCAAAGCCCTGGTTCATCTGCAAAAATAGGATGATTCATCCTGGCAATGCTGTTGCTTTTTTGGACTTTGGCACAAAATTTTTGTTGCAGGTTGCTATAGCTTGATTGCAACTTCTGCGTGAGTGATGACCAACAACTCGATGCACTATAGCAAAAATCCCAACCCCAAACCAATCATCAAGCCATTGAATGCTCATTTCAGAATTACGTTATTCAGGTGTATCGCTCAGTCTCTGATTGTGTTGGGGCTGTTGGATCGTTTTTCTAATTTCAACTCAATTGGCATACTTTTGCCTATGATTCAAGGGCTTTTTTGATTTCCTCGAGTGACGGTCGCTTATCAGGTTTTTTGGATAGACAGCGACGAATGATTTCGATAAAAGGTCCAGGAATACCGCAGTTTGTAAGTTCTATTTTTTGATCTTCAAAGCCCTTCGTATTGTCAAATTTAGGGATCGCTCGAATGGATTCTTTTTTTCCTTGAAACAATGGCTTGCCAGTCAGGATATGATAGCATAGCAAAGCATAGGACCAGATATCTGCGCGATAGTCAACAGACACGGCATTTTTCAATTGTTCGGGAGCAACATACGCAGGGGAACCGAGTCCTTTGCCTGGAATGGTCATATCTACCGGCTCTTCTTCGGAAAGATGAATGGCTGATGTGTTTTCGCCTGAGTCGTCCTTGTCAACCTGTTTTTTTGCCAATGCCACGCCAGTGAGCATACAAGCACCATCGAGTCGTAACAATATGTGATGGGGCTTGATGTCTCGATGCACGATTCCTTTGCCATGGAGCTTCTCCAAAATCACTGCGGTTTGCCAAAGGATGGGTTTTGCGGAGGGCCAAGATAGCTTTCCTAAGTAAAGCAGCCATTCAAAAAGGGAAAAGCCTGGATAATATGGCATCACACATAAAAGAGTGCGACATGTTTTTCCATTTTTGCCATGAAACCAAGTGCATTGCTCTGGTTCGATCCAGATGCATGCGTTCGGAGCCTGGATGATCTGCTGCAGTTCCTTCAATGGGTCTTTCAAGCCTTCATCTTGGCCACGTTTTTCGATACGCTTAAGCATTTCACCCCATTCCTCTTGTTTTTCATCTGGCACCTTGGGGTTGATCTCGGGCAATGCACGGATGATATATGGAAATTTTTCTTGATCCAGCCCTAGAAAATACTTGCCAAACAAGTCATCGGGGAATTGTGCTACCAAGAAATAGTCTAGAAGCTTGATAGGCGGATTCAAAAAACGCGAAACAGGACTGTTGGGACTACGCAGAAGAGGACTGTTGGGACTGCCAGGTGAAAGTATGATCTTGTGCCCAGTTTGCCAGGCAGCTCTATCGCTTGGAGGCACTTTCTCATTCAGCAAAGAGACATTCCATTTTTTTCCTGAAAACAGATCCGGAAATTCTACTCGATGCGGCTTGAATTCCTGCCCTGGATTCCGGGATGACGCTTGGAGTGGCTGTACGGGTTTCGAGGCGCTCTGGGATAATGCCTGGGGTTGCTGCACAGCCTGCCGCAGAGCCTGCCCTGGATTCTGGGATGACGCTTGGGGTTGTCGCTGCCCTGGGTTCTGTGGAGAAGCCTGATTGAAAGGGGAAAATCTGCGCCATTTCCAGAGCCATCCTACTGTGACTCCTGGAATTGTCACAACAGCCAGCCATAACCACCAGTTGAATCTTGAGCCAGTTTCTTTTATATTTGAACGGCTAAATTTGATATAGTTTGCACTCGCGAGTTCAACTTCTGCGTTGCAATCAAGCCACTTGAGTTCCTTGCGCAAGGCTAGTTCCAGGCTTGCTCGATCTTGTGCATAACGAAAATCTACGTGCAGCTCAGTTGCCTCTGTGCTATGAAACGGAATGATCTTCAGTTCTTTGAGACTTTCGAAGATTTTTTTTCGTGCATCCCGGTCAAACGTGCTGTCAAAGATCAAGCAGTATTCATCTTTTTGCAGAATAAGCTGTTGGACTAAGCTTTCCAAAAGGCTTTCTTGAATTTCCGGCAGGGTTTTTTGAATTGGGATGCTTGCAAATAGTCTGCCAGTAAAACTATACGCCTTGAGGAAGAGGCTGTCTTTGTCTATAAAAATTCCGCTGTGCAGCCCATAAGGCTGAATCAAGTCAAGCAATTCCTTTCTTTTGGCTTGTGCTAAAAGCATGCGTATTTGGGCCTGGCTTGGAACTTGTTCTGGTATGTTGAAATACTGCACGAAAAAAGTCTTCAAGTTGCCTGAAAGGTCATCATGAAATAGAAAATATAATAGCTGCGAGCGTAGTAAATCTCGGATTGAAACATCTACGACAATGGTTTGGAGAATGTCCATTTTTTTCAATGCTATTGTGCCATTCCAACGATTTCCTTCTTGCTGAAGCTTTTTTTGAGCGCTATACACAGTGGCTCGAGCCAGGATTTGCTGGCGCAGAGCACTGTATTCTGATTTTTCAAATAGAATTCTATTCAAATACTGGTCAAGCCCATCTTGGATTGCTTCTTCTTGAGTAGAGCCTTGCACAGCAATAGGCTCGGGAAAAACTGCTCCCAAGAAAAGCAGTGACAAAATCAGGAATTTGCCCACGGTTTTCCCTCCAAATTATTCTTGGATCATTTCCTCAAAATTGAGGCTAAATTCTGGCTTTGCTGAAATATCACCGCATTTGCGGGCCAGATTGTTGTAAAAGCCAAGCAGCTTTTGGTATTCTGTTTTGCTAAACAACGGATGAGCGGCAACATCTTCGGTCCGAGAAATCGGTATGTTGCGTAGCTTGGCATACACTAAAATCACTTTGCCAGAACATGAGGCAAGCATCAAAAGGGCTTTTAGTTCAAACGTGCTCAAACCCAAGATCCCCACAGTGGCAGTGAACGAGCAATTGGGGCAGCATGCGCTGTAATATTCTAGATTGAGCTTGCTTTTGCATTCTGGACAGATTCCACGGATTAATGAAATGGGATGCCTCCTTATATTTGAATCACCGATGCGTAACTGCGCCTTATGAATACGAATATAACACAATGCAACATAATGTGTCATAAGGATTTTCATAAAGTCGGCGGCTACGCAGCGGTGCGTTTAACAAGCTTAAGGTTGCTCGGAAATAAAAGTTCTCTTTGATAGAATGCTACGTTTTCCTGTGTCCCGTCAGGACACGATAAGAGCTGATATAACCTGGGGTTAGAAACCCCAGGCTTTATTCCCAAACCGCTTCGCG
>JAKLHB010000021.1 GCA_022710345.1 Planctomycetota bacterium | reverse complement strand
AGCACTTTTTCTAATTTCCTTAGTTTTTTACCCACTTGCTAGTCAATTTTCTGCTTATTAAGCTAAGATTACTAAAAGCAGAATCTGTTTTTTTGTAAAGGAGTTTACCGTGTCTATTGCTATACCTATAACAGATGAAGAATGGAAAATTGCTTCAAAAATTAAAAATAACCAGGACCTTTTTAATTTTTTATCCCGTCCTCTTGTAGCAAAAGAAGTACTACCTGTAAAGAAAATACACCAAGTTGAATTTATTGTCAAGCCATAATGATTGGAAAAGCCCGTGCTTTATCTAATTTTTGGGGCGCGGGCTTTGTTCATACCTCTTTATTCATGGCTTCTGGTACGGTTCCCAGATCAATCCACCTGTTTTTTCCCAGCCGATTTCCCCATTAGCAAAACCTTTTTCCTCTGCTGGTACCCAACTCACAGTGCCACCAACAGAAAGGACATTTGCACCACCTTGATGCCGATTGGCAACATCGTAAAACCCTTGATGGCTGCGTGTTTCTGTATGGGTATGATATGGTGAGTCCATTCGTCCATCCACCAAAAGCACGGTGGCTGTTTTTTTAGGAATATCCCACAATTTTGGCCAGTACCAATGATGTTTTTTTTGATCCTCAGCACTTTCATAAGGCCTTTCATTGGGACATAATCCACCATTCATTTTGATGCTATGCTCATCTTGAGTCTCATGTTGTGTGCTATATCCATCCCAACCAGGACACTGTTTGATGCCAGCAAGGTTAGATTTATCAAGATAACGATCTAGTACATCAAACCAGCAATGATTTGGCCCTGTATCACTATCTCGGTCTGAATGTGGCAGGCTTCCTGCATGATCATAGCTATATAGATGAAATGCAATGCCCAATTGTTTGAGATTGTATTGGCAGTTGGTCCGTTGTGCCAATTCTAACGTCTGGTGGTATACTGGCAAACATACGCCGAAAAGCACGACTAAAATAGCAATCACCACCAAGACTTCTGGAAGTGAACATCCATACGAGTTCATGTTGATCCTCTCATTTTTAGTTCATGAAAATTTCACGATCCATCCAGAAATGGATTATAACAGGTGGGCCGACAAGATTGTGTTTTAAAAAATTATGGAGATATAACCCTTGATCATATTTGGGCTTGAGACTGCAACACCTTTGCTTGGACTTACAATATGGAAAGATCATCAAATTTTGGGTGAAATGCGACTTTGGAGACCAAAAGAGCATTTGGAATCTTTAGTTCCTGCTATTGAGGAATTATGTAAGCAAACACATCATGAATTAAAAGAAATAGATTTTTTTGCATGCGATGTGGGGCCTGGTTATTTCACTACCCTGCGCCTAGGATTAGCCACAGTTCAAGGATTAGCGCTTGCATTGCAAAAAACAATGATCCCTGTTTGCAGCTTAGATGCTTTGGCATCCACTGCATTGCCATTGCCAATGGCTGTGCTGTTGCATTCTACACAAGATACTTTTTTTTATCGTTGCTATCAACATGGCCAGCCACAATGTGTTCCGCAATTAGGGACATTAACAGATGTGCTTCAATTTCAGGAAATTTTATATTGGCTCACACCTGATCCATCTAAAGTAGATATTTTTCTCAAAGAAGCTTCTATTCCGATTTCCGTTATCCAAGTTCTGCCAAGTGCAGTTGGAGTCGTGGAGTGGTGTTTATCAAACTGGAATCCAGACGAACACATCCATAATCCATCTCAGTTGCAGCCATTATATTTACGAGAAGCAAGAATTGGTGGAATGGCTCAAAAAATTTGAATGAGCAATACTTAATATAAAATAGGAGTTTATGTTATGCTATATCTTTTACTCATTTGCGCTGGAATTTTTATCTTTGGATATCTTCTTTATGGTACTTTCTTAAGTCGGCATTTTGAACTCAATGATGCCCAGCTCACACCGGCCCACGCATTACAAGATAATGTGGACTATGTGCCGACTCATCCATTGGTGGTCCTAGGACATCACTTTTCTTCTATTGCAGGGGCAGGGCCAATTGTAGGGCCAATCATCGCAGCCCAAGAATTTGGTTGGCTCCCTGCATTGCTTTGGATCGTCCTGGGTTCGCTTTTCATTGGTGGAGTCCATGATTTTTCTGCCATGGTGGCTTCCATTCGGCATGAAGGGAAAAGCATTCCAGAAATTTGCAAACGCTACATGAATCCAACGGCATACCGTTTATTTTTGGGATTTATCTGGCTTACTTTGGTATATATCATCATTGCGTTTGCAGATCTGACAGCCGAAGCCTTTGTAGAGGATGGCAGTGTGGCCACAGCTTCCAGCATCTATATTGGCTTAGCCATTTTATTTGGTCTTGCAACCCGCCGTTTGGGAATGGGTTTAGCGACTGCTACAGTCATCGTTGTTCTTTTAGTTTTAGCCGCGATTGGAGTCGGATATTATTATCCGCTATCTGCTGCTAAATTAGCTGCTTCGCTTGGGCTTCAGGAGAAACAATGCTGGTACCTTGGCTTGATGTTATACGCTTTTATAGCCTCCATCACACCGGTTTGGATTTTACTGCAGCCAAGAGACTATATATCCTCTTATTTATTGTATCTTTCCATACTTAGCGCGGTTTTAGGGCTTTTGTTTGGTGGATTTCATATCCAATATCCTTCATTTTTAGCCTGGGAAACTGCCAACACAGGCGCACTGTTCCCATTCTTATTCATCACGGTGGCTTGTGGTGCATGCAGTGGATTCCATTCTATTGTGGCTTCTGGAACAACATCCAAACAACTCTTCCGTGAAAGTGACGCGCTCAAAGTCGGATATGGTGGCATGCTCATTGAAGGCTTGGTTGCCATTGTAGCATTAGGCACCATTATGATTCTCGCTTATGATCCATCTTTAGCAAAACTCAAACCATTAGAAATTTATGCACGTGGAATTAGCCGATTTTTAGAGGTTTTGGGAATTCCCGCGGCAGTTGGAAAAACATTTGGCTATCTGGCGATTTCAACCTTTATTCTCACGACCCTGGACACAGCCACCCGGATTGGCAGATATGCATTCCAAGAATTTTTCTCTTTGTCCAACCGAGCATTTGCTAGATATTTTTCAACTTTGATTACCATTGCTTTGCCCGTAACCTTCATTTTCCTCAAAGCACATAATGCTCAAGGTGAAGTCATATCAGCATACAAATTGATTTGGCCAGTGTTTGGTGCAACCAACCAATTGTTGGCTGGTCTGGCGTTATTGGCTATCGTGGTCTGGCTAAGAGTACAAAAGAAAAGATATTCTATGATCTTATTGCCAGCTTTATTTATGCTCATTACCACCTTAACAGCTTTAGTTTCTCTTCTATTAAAAGGCCAAACTCCACTCATCACGATCATTGCCGTGATCCTGATTGTCCTGGCTACTTTATTGGTACTCCAAACAATTATTGTTTTTTGCAAGCCAATTCCTACCAAGAAAAGCTGATGATAATATTTTTTTGGGATTGGTATTTGATGGCCATACCCGACACGCATAACAGAAAAGATTGAGCATGTTATTCGCGTGTAGGGGCAGCCGGCAGCCGGTCGCCCCTACATCCGCATACGGACGACGATCATTTCAAGTAAGCATAACATAATGTATTTCATAATATTATGTGCGTGTAGATGAATCGAGATTTTACAACACAAAATAGACATCTCGGCTCACAAAAATCCGTCAGAATTAGAAAAATCGCTAGCAACAAAAAACAGTTGCATTGAAACACAATGCAACTGTTTTTTGTTGGTCAGCAGTCTTGTTAAAAGAAATGCTAGGCGATCTTTCGATAAATCATCATACTAACCATTGCTAATAGCAACAAAACAAGGCTGTTGAGCTCAGGAACTGGGCAATACACAAGTTGGTCCCAAACATCATGATTCCCACCTACGATCAATTCAAGCTTGCGTATGCCTGTGGCATTGATGGTCAGCAATTGGAATTGTATGGTGGAGCTAGCAGCAGCTTCTCCTAGCAAAGCATTGCTTGCATCATAAGCCCGTATTTTGGTTCCTGCAATCAAATTGTCAGTACCAGGCCCGGAAAGTGCATAAATAGAAACTGAAGACAAAGCAAAATCAAAGGTTACAATACCGGCCTGTGCTGTCCAAGAAAGGTTGTAGATACCATTGGGCAATGAATAGGCACCGCCAGATGGGTCAACAGTCACAGATGAGGTACCACTGGCATTCCAGAATCCCATATATTGGAAATGCACACCAAGTGCATCATATTGGCTAAGAGTGGCTACATCATCAAAAGTCAGTGTACCAGCCATCAGCAAGCTAGCCGATAGCAAACAAGCAATCAACATAATACTGCGCATTATGAATCCTTTCACAATGAGGTAATGAGAAAAAACCTTCAATTTTTAAATTTTTCCGATTCTACTGCGCTTCTCGATTGAATTCAATAAAAAAATTGATTACTGTGCCCAAAGTTGGTTTACGTATGTTGGATATTGTATTGAATCTGTTTGAAAAGCGCGGTAACGAATCTTTGGAAGCCAATATATCAGTTCCTCCTCCAAAAAACGTTATCTTCAGTTAAATTTCTCCTTGACAAATGAGATTTGTTATGGTATAATATGCTTATGTTTCTTTTATTGCCACCCTAGCTCAATGGCAGAGCAACGCATTCGTAATGCGTAGGTTATGGGTTCAACTCCCTTGGGTGGCTTTATTTATTGCTATGCAAGTTGGGTATATGCGAAATTAGCTTGTTGGATGAATTTCTATATTACAATGGGCTGCAACATGAAGTGCTGCAGCCCATTATGATATGTTCACAACTTAGGCTTAGGCGTTGTTAATCTTTGTAGAAATGGCTGTTTTGCTTTGCCATCTCCACCAAAATTGGGGCTGGAATAAACTTAGATCCATACTTATGTTCCAGTTCTTGCATCATAGCTACTACCTTAGCACTTCCTAATGCGTCTATATATCTAAAAGGCCCGCCTAGGAATGGAGGGAAACCAATGCCAAGGATGGCTCCAATATCGCCGTCTTCTGGATTTTCCAGAATGCCTTCTTGCAGGCAAAGTGCGGCTTCGTTCATCATGACCAAAGACAGCCGATTTTGAATTTCTATAGTCGGAATATTGCGACGTTTAGGACCACCAAAGAAAGCATAAATTGAAGTATTGACTTCTTTCTTTTTCTTATCCCCGTAAGTATAGAAGCCTTTTTTATTCTTGCGTCCCCAATAACCTTCGCCAAAGACTTTGGCAATCATGGGCGACAAGATAATTCCACGACTTTTGAAGAAATCAGCCATGATTTTGGAAATATGAGCAGCCACATCAATACCAACTTCGTCAAGCAAGGTGACTGGCCCTACTGGGAACCCAAATTTTTTCATGGCTTGGTCAATGGACCGAATTTCTCCGCCTTCTTCCAAAAGTGTGAGTGCTTCCATCATCATTGGCATTAAAACACGGGTGGTATAAAAACCTGGACCATCTTGCACTACAATCATGGTCTTGCCCTGCTTCATTCCCAATTCATACGCGGTTGACAATGCCCAATCCGCGGTTTTTTTGGTGACAATGATTTCGAGCAATGGCATCGCAGCAACAGGAGAGAAATAGTGCATGCCTAGAATCCGTTCGGGGTTTTTAGCATTTTGGGCAATCTCAGTGATCGGGATGCACGATGTATTGCTTGCAAACACGCATTCTGGCTGGATGACATTTTCGACTTCAGCAAGGACTCGTTGTTTTAAACCAAGATCTTCAAACACAGCCTCGATCACCAGGCCGATTTTGTCAAAGGCATGATAATTGGTTTGAGTGAACACTCGGCTCATGATAATATCACGTTCAACGGGTGTGATCGAACTTTTCTTAATCTGGTCTTGCAAGTCGTCCCAAATGATTTTTTCGGCTTGTTCTAGCGTTTCTTGCTTAATATCCTTGAGAAAAACTTCAAGATCTTTTGGTGCCGTTACTTGGGCGATTCCAGATCCCATAAAACCAGCGCCTAAGATACCGATTTTCTCGAGCTTTTTTACCAAGTCCGGATTGGGGTTCTTTTTATGCGCATTCATATTAAAGAACAACCGGACTAATTCACGGGTTACAGGATGAGCAGACAGTTCACCAAATTTTTTGCACTCAGCAGCTCGGCCTTGTTCTAAATTGCTCAGGCCAATTTGCACACATTCGATGATTTTAAAAGGAGCAGGATAATGGCCACCGCTTTGCTTTTGCACCATTTTCCGAGCACCACGAGCAATGAGCCAACGTCCAATACCATTGGATTCCAAGAGGCGTGCGATCCATGGCATTTTTTTCTTGCGCTGAATTGGAGCCTGCACTAGTTCTAATGCCAATTTGCAAGCGGCATCCAAGAGTGCTGCAGGATGAATTGTAGCATCTACCAATCCCATTTTATAAGCTTTTTTAGCATAGATATTCTTGCCCGTGAGCATCATTTCAAGTGCATTTTGCATTCCAACAAGTCGCGGCAACCTTTGAGATCCGCCTGCGCCAGGCAATAGACCTAATTTTACTTCTGGTAATGCAATGAACGTTTTGGGCCAATCACTGGCTATACGAGCATCGCATGCTAATGCCATTTCTGTGCCGCCACCCATGCAAACTCCATGAATTGCTGCTACTTTGGGTTTCTTGAATTGGGCTAAACGATCAAACATTTGATTGCCCTGACGGCTAAGCGTTTCGCCTTCATTGGCAGTCTGGATGGTCAAAAATTGGTTCACGTCGGCACCAGCAATGAACGAGTCTTTTTTCTTGCTTGCAATGACCAAAGCCTTGACATCTGGATCGCGTTCTAGCTCATCGAGTATGCTGGTAAATTGAGGTGCCATATCCAAGGTGAGCTTGTTGAATTTCTCGCCAGGCTCATCAAGCCAAAGCACCGCAACTCCAGGTTGAGCATTTTTCTGTACTTCAAGAATAGCCATAGCTCTTCCTTCCTAACTTTTGGGATATCGTTCCAGCAAAATTGCATTCCCCATTGCACCTGCAGCACACGCTGCTACCAGCGCGAATTGCTGATTTTCTTTGATTAAACGATTGGCTGCAGTTGTCACCAAACGGCCGCCAGTTGCGCCGAATGGATGGCCTAAAGACAATGAACCACCATAAGGATTGAGCTTTTCAAGAGGGATTTCTCCGACTTTGCTCGATTTCCCTAGATAGTTTTGCGCGAATTGATCACTCGCCAGGCATTTGAGGCAAGCAACCATTTGAGCAGCGAATGCTTCATGGATTTCAAAAACCCCAATATTGCTTAAGCTTAACCCAGCTTGGTCTAAAAGCTTAGGTATTGCAAACGCTGGCCCTAGCAACAGCTCGTCCAAAGGATCGTGGCCAGTATAAATATAGTTACGCACAATTGCCTTGGGCTTATATCCTAAGCTCAACGCTGTTTGTTCGTCCATCAAAAGCACAGCAGAAGCGCCATCCGTGAAAAAAGAAGAATTGCCAGCCGTGATCGTGCCATATTTTTTTACAAATGACGGCTTAAGCTGACACAACTTTTCCATGGTAGCATCTTCTCGCATGCCGTTGTCTTCGGAAACAGTGCTAAATTTCGGAGGCACTCGCACAGGGTAGATTTCATCTTGCAGCAAGTTTTCTTTTCGGGCTTTCAATGCCAATGTATGAGATCGGCACGCATATTCATCTTGCTCTTGCCTGGTGGCCCCAATACGAGCTGCTATACGCTCGCAGCTTTGACCCATGCTGAGCTTTGTTGAGAATTCAGTGATATTGGGAATTTCTGGCAAAATATCGCCAAATTTTAGACCAATGAACAACTTACGATAGTCCCAAAGGCTTCGATATTTGCTTGCTCCAAGCAGTTTTTGACGAAGTTTCTTCTGAAAACGAATGGGAAAATCAGAAACCGTATCTGTCCCGCCTGCGATCACGATATTGGCTTTTCCAGTTTGAATTAAATCCACTGCATTCGTGATCGCTCGGCTCGAAGAAATACACGCCATTGTGATGGTATAACCTGGTACACTCTTGTCAAGGCCCGCACCTAACGCAATTTCGCGAGCTATGTTGCTCGTATTCACATCGCCTACAACAATGCCCATGATGACACACTGGACATCTTTACGGCTTAATTGCGTTTTATACATCAGGCCCTTGACTGCTAGCCGGCCTAGATCATAAGCACTCAAATCTTGATACCCAGTGCCTGATCGTTGAAATGGAATCCGGCATCCTTCTACCACAACAACATTCTTAAGTTCCACAGAAGAGCCTCCTACGAAAGTTTATGGAATGGATAAATCTTTTGATTAGAACATGTTTGGGAAACTCCATAACGACAATTCAAGAAAAACTGCACGGTAATTCAACAAAACCTGGCTCTTTTCCGCCAATTCCAGCAGACGCTGTCGCACGCTTTTTAGCCTGCAAAGCGACATAGCAAAGAACGTACATTCGCTTTCGATGGTTTCTGGGGCGCTGCTGAATTGGCAAAAGCTCTCTTCTGCCAATTGCAGCAGATGCTGTCGAACGTTTTCTAGCCTGCAATGCAACATAGCGTCTCAATGCGTTTGCAAGTTTCTTCTTTTGCCTGCTTTGACTTGTCTTGCCAGGATTGTTCTTGCCCATTTAATAATGCTATAAGCCCGACTGCCAAAAGAACGAGCATTATTTTATGCATTTCTTATTGCTTTCTTCTGCCAATCCTTAATACATACTACCACAAAAAAATGAATTTATCAAAATTTATTTTAGGACAAATTTTGCAATGCCCATGCAGCATGGTCTTGCAAAATGGGATCACTTTGCTGTTGAAGATTTTCTAAGAGGGATGCCAATCCAACAGCGCGTTGATTTGCAACTGCAATGCATGCATTGCGGATGAGCTTTTGACGTTTGGCTCTCATCAATGCCGACCCTGCGTAAAGTTTTTCGTATGTTGCATCATCTTTGATTGCTAAAACTTTACTTAACTCTAAGTAAGGGCCTGTCTTATGATTTAAAAAATCTGGTTCTCTTGTAGTAACAGCATGCCGATTGAATGGGCATACTTCTTGGCATAGATCACAGCCAAGAAGCCAATTTTGCATATTTTTTCTTAATTCGTAAGGAATTATATCTTTATGCTCAATCGTTAGATATGCAATGCACAGGCTGCTGTTTTTTCGATATGGTCCTAACAGTGCACGGGTTGGGCAAACATCTAAACAGTTGTGGCAATCTCCACAATTCGGCATAGGCTTATTTCCAACATCCCGAAATTCTGGGAATGGGTATGTACTAAATATCTCTCCTAACACACACCAAGATCCAATATTAGGATGAATTAATAAAGTATTTTTTCCAATAAATCCAAGACCGGCTCTTGCAGCCCAAAGCCTTTCATCCAACCCGACTGAATCAACAGTATAGAAAAAATTTTCATTAGGAAACATTTGTGATAATTGTTGGGTGATTAATTGTAATTTTTTTCCTAACACTTTATGATAATTGCGACCCCATGCATATCGGGCAATCCTGCCCTGGGTCCGAGTCCCAAGCGGATTAGGTTGGTAATAATTTAAAGCTACCATGAAAAGGCTTTGGGTCCCAGGCGCAATACGCTGGGGATTATATTTTTGTTCTAGATGGCGGACTAAAAAGTTCATATTTCCATAATATCCGCATTGTTGCCATTCTTCATATTTATAGCGTTCTTCTGGTATGGGGGATGCAGAAATGATGCCTACCTGAAGATTTTGAGCACGAAATAAAGGTAATATCTGTTTTAATATAGGCTTCATAAAAAATACAAAAGACCTTTTGGGATCAAAGAATTGATTTGATTTTTGCACAAGCAAAACGTAAGATTGTTATATTATACCGTGACGTGGCATCTAAAACAAGGAGAATCCAAGTATGGCAGTAGTTGGAATTGATTTAGGAACCACCATCTCTGTTGTTGCTCGCCCTATTGGCAATGTGGTGGAAGTCTTACCAAATGAAGAGGGAAATTTGCTTACTCCTTCTGTGGCTTATGTTGCAGATGGTGATTTATCCCAAGCCGTGGTTGGAGATGCAGCTCTCAATATGGTGCATTCGCCCCAAAAAAACAATGTAGTACGATGGGTCAAACGATTGATTGGCACAGAAGCGAGGATCAAATTACGCAAATTTAATAGTGATATTGTAGAATTTACTCCAACTGAAATTAGTTCAGTGATCTTACGCAAATTAAAAACAGACGCAGAATTAGTGATGGATGAACCTGTCCAAGGTGCGGTAATTACAGTCCCTGCATGGTTTGGCATTAAACAATGTGAAGAAGTGATGAACGCAGCTAAATTGGCCGGCCTTCAAGTATTACAGTTACTCCCAGAACCACAGTCTGCGGCGATAGACTATGCGATGGATCAAAGCATGGATTTTAATGATAAGACTGTTTTTGTCTATGATTTAGGAGGGGGCACTTTTGATGCTACCCTCATTCGAGTGAGGAGAGAATCTCGAAATGATCTTACTCAAGCTATTCATTTTATAGAGATTGCTAAAGAAGGAAGCCGTGAATTAGGTGGTTATGACTGGGACAAACAACTGGTTGCTTATGCATGCGACCGTTTTGACGAAAAACATGAAGCCGACAGCCGTTTGGAAAGTATAGAAGATCTTGAATTAGAAGCTGAACGAGTCAAAAAGTTACTGAGCAAATTGCCTAGCGCAACGTTTCACATCAATACCAATGGACTCCAAGATAGCATTGATATTACCCGGCCTATATTTGAAGAAATCACACATTTTTTAGTTGAAGAAACTCGGACTAAAGTACGCCAAACTTTGCAGCGTGGGCAAATGACCTGGGATCAAGTGGATTACGTGGTACTTGTGGGAGGCTCTAGTCATATGCCTATGATTGCCCAAATGATTCAAGAGGAAGTCGGGGAAATCAATCGTCATAAAATTTGTCGTCACAAAGGAGTAAGCTTTAATGTCGCACGTGGAGCAGCGTATGTGGCTGGTGATTTTGTACAAGTAGAACGGTTAGCCTTATCCAATTCTCCATCTTCTCAGCAACAAACCCCAGTTGAGCCAGAGGCAGTTGGAGTGCACGATGAAGAATTGGTCTCTAATCTTGAACCTGCTGTAGCCTTAGCAGAAACAAATGCCCAACCCGAAAAAGGCATCGCTCGCATGCATCCAGAAGAAGCTAAAGATTTTGTCCAGTTGTCAAACATTGTCGTAAAGCGTAGGCTTAAAGATCAAGATGCTGTTGGGGTGACAGGTATCAAAAAAGGCGTGACAATGAATGCCATTATTTTGCCAGCCGGAGCTTATACAGATGAAGAATATTCCAGAATATTTCCACTAGCCGATCCAAACATGACCGAAGTGATTGTGGTGATCAATCGTGGATCCAGCGAAAACTTAGAAAGTGTAGAGCAAGACAAAGGAAGGCTTATCTTAAGCGGCTTGCCACAAAATCGGCCTTCGGGCTGCCTTGTGGAAGTTTCTATGAAATTGGATCGGAATGGAATGCTCTCAGTTCGTGCTTTAGACATAGAAACTCAGCAATATTGCAAAACCACTATCCAATTAGACCCTATTTCTTGATAGGATACCTATGCAAGAAGTCATTGTTGGAATTGATTTAGGCACCACCTATTCTTCCATTGCTTGGACAAATCCTCAGACCAAACGGCCTGAAGTATTGCCTAATCTTGAAGGTGAATACACTACCCCATCTGTAGTTTTGGTAGAACCAACAGGAAACATGATTGTAGGGAAAGAAGCAATTCGATTGCAGCAGATGGGCGACAATGGCAAGCGCACAGTACGCATGATCAAGCGCAACATGGGAACAAATTGGAACTGTTTTCCCAATCAACCTTACATGAAGACTGCAGAAGAAGTCTCAGCCGCGATTTTACAAAAATTAGCTCATGATGCAGCTTGCCATTTGGAAATACCTAAAATTCTATCAGCGGTTATCACTGTTCCTGCTTATTTTGATAATGATCCTAGAGTCGCCACCATGAAAGCCGGAGAATTAGCCGGCTTGCAAGTGAAACAATTATTAGACGAACCTGTTGCTTCAGCATTTATGTTTGGGATTGAAAGACTTCAATATGGGGAGTTGGTACTGGTCTATGACTTAGGCGGAGGAACATTTGATACCTCAATTTTAGAAAAACAGCAACGTAAAATTAAGGTATTGCGGACACAAGGCAGCCGCCAATTAGGTGGATATGATTGGAATCGAGAGCTTAAAAAAATTGTTTTACAAAAATATGAAGAACAAATGCAAGAAGAATATGATGGCACGTTATTAGAAGAAGTTTTGCTAGAGGAGCAAATTGAGCAGGCAAAACGCATGCTCTCTGAGCTACCGGTAACTACGCTCACGATTCAGTCTCAAGGCCAAGCTTTGGAAATTGCCATCACACGCCAAGAATTCGAGCGTGTAACTGTGCATTTGGTTCAGCAAACCATCCAAAAATGTGAACAAGCGCTGCGATCTTTATCGCTCAAATGGTCTGATTTAGCCTATGTGCTCCTAGCCGGTGGCTCTACCAAAATGCCAATGATTGCCAATTCCTTAAACCAAGTACATTACCTCGCAAGACCAGCAACCACCTTTGGATCGCCAGAACTCATTGTATCACAAGGAGCAGCTTTGCAGGCTTATGGATACTTCTTAGATGATGACTCCATCCATGCTGATGTAGAACCAGGATATGCTGAATCTAGCACAACCATATTAGCATCAGCTCAAATGGAGAAGCCTCCTGATTTGTCTAAAGAAGTGATCATAGTTAGTCAAGCTGAGAATATCGCCACAACATTGCCCCAAGCCCAGCCTATCGAAGCTTCCAAGCAAGATGTTGCATCCACTCCACGGCTTGGTATAGAGACTTCTTCGAATGCAGTTGCTCCAGCACCAAAAACTGCAGTACCGCAAACCACAAGCACGGATGCAAAGTCCCACGAAGAATCTAAGTTATATACTGAGTTTTTGCAAGCGTTCAGTTCCTGGGAACAGTCCTTTAATAGTATTTTGCAGAGATCTGAACATCAGGATAGAAAAGATGCTGCGCAAGCTGAGCACGATCCGTCTAGCCTCATTCAGTCTGAGCCTCAGATCAAAGGAACAAGCTCGAAGCAGCCATCCACAAAACGAATGTCTCCTGCTATATCCGCAGGCCCGGCCTCTCAAGCTAATGTGGGTGTCCCTTCTGGGCGTATGTCTGAAATGCCGAAAGCTAATCCTGCTGCAAGCACTCAAATCAAAGATAGTTTACTTTATGAACAGAACGCCCACGCTGTAGATGGCCAAATTCAAGAAATGCCTGCAGAAAATCCGCCAGATGTTGTGTATTTGCCCAATTTTTCTTCGGAAGTTGTTCGATTAGGCAGTATTTTAAGCACTGCTCATCCATTAGGCACCATTGTATTAAGCAAAAATTATAGATATATGGTAAGCCACATTATTCCTGCTGGTAAAGTATACCCTTTGCGCATGTCTCGCAACGATTATAAAACGAGTGCGTACACCACAACATTTGTCTTACCAGTGATGCAAGGAGGAACTGACCGGGCAGAAGAAGGGCAGCCAGGGGATTACCATGAGTGTATCTCTAAAGCCACCTATCGTTTTACTGGCGTACCTTCTAGGCCACAGCCATCGCCTATTCGAGTTGAATTTATGTATGACAGGCATCAAATCATCCACGTGAGCGCATGGGATATATTGTCTGACACAGCTTTGGCATCTGAAAAAATTCCAGAAATTCAATTCCCAGAAATTCGTCGGCAAGCACAATCTATTGTGATTATTTTGGATTGCTCTGGCAGCATGGCAGGCAAAGAAATCGAAGATGCAAAACAAGAAATCATTTCTTTGGCTGACCAATATTTATGCAACGATTTTACTACAGAAATGGCGATTGTGACATTTGGCGGGCCACCAGAGCGTTATCCTGCTTCGATCCTGCACAATTTCACAAAAGATCCACAAAGTATCAAGAAGGCTATTGCAAATCTTGATGCTTCCAGCACTACACCATTAGCAGAAGGCATTCAATTGGGCATTAAACTATTGGAAGGCAAATTTGTGGCTGCTAAAATTCTCAATGTGGTCATCATTAGCGATGGTTCACCAGATAACAAGGTCAAAGCATTGGCAGCATTGCAAAAACTAAAGCAATATCCTGTGAAAGCATTTGCAATTGCAATAGGCCCAGATGCAGACCAAGAATTTCTGAGCAATATCGGCCCTTATGTCCAAATTGAACACTCTTGCAGCTTGAGTAGGGCTATTTCGCAATTTTTATTTGCTACTGAATAACGCCAACCCACTTGCCACATAACTCAAGTTTGGATATCCTGATGTTATGTGGCGCATAGCTTGGCGAGCACAATTGTCCAAAACGTTTTGACAGACCAATACTAAAAAGGCTTGTTATGTACATTCATGAAGAAATCACCAATGAAAAAACTTTAGAGCAAGTATTACAGCAATTCAGGGAAAGTGATAATCCTTTTATTTTAGATTTAAGTGCAATACGTTTTTTGTCATCTTATGCGATCCAAGATCTTGTAGAAACGCATTCTTTAGCAGCTCAGAGGCTATTTCTTTTGATTCCCAAAGATTCTAATTTATTACAAATTTTAAAAAGGGAATCAGTTTTAGGAATATTGAATATATTTAATCAATTTAAGGATATTGAGGCAATACTAGAACGCAAAGAAACGCCTTACATCCGCGGCTTCTTTCCTGCCCCATTGTTTAAAATAGACAAGAGTGCCCAACCTGAATTAGATCGTTTGGCTGAGGTATGCAAAAAAACAGGGCGTTGCAACTTATTATTAAACTTACGGCAAGAATTTCAACAACGTGGATTTATTTTGCCTAATACCTTGAACATGAGCAAAGTAGATGAAGAATGGATCATTCAAGAGGCAAGCGAAGCCAAAACTGTGCTATATATTATCCGACCTGATGTCTATGGACAATCTTTAGAAATTTGCCAGCAAATTTTAACTATCTCTTTGCAAGGCACATTGCAAGGAGAAGAAAGGGCCCAAGCATTCCTGCGTTTTTTGCAGAATGAAAATCATCCAATTTTATTCCTCAACCTCAATGATTGCTATGGTTGGGATGCTGCTTATGCTCAAGCATATCGAAAACTGAAAGAATGCAAAAAAATATACTTAATCCGCGTGGATTCCATAGCCCTGGATTTTCTGTTCAAATTAAAAGGGGATATATTTTACAGCGATTATGAAAAGGCTTATGAAAAAGCAGGACTAATTCTAAAAAAACAGTGGCAAATTATTCCTAACCCTGATGCTGAAACATTTACAGCTCAGCCTATTGTAGAGATTAATGGTTATGTCCAAGATCAAGATAGTGAAATTAAGGAATTTGTAAATAAATTTATGCGCATTGTGCGTAGAACCATCCGCCAATTGCGCAGGATTTGCTTAGATATACGAGAATTATATCGTTTAGAAAGCAAAGCACGCGAGCTCACAATTAGCAATCTGAGCAAATGGTGTGAAGAGCATAAGGTTAGAAAATCGAATATTATTGTAATTGCTACATTGCCTAGGCCAGATTATACAATTCAAGATGTCATCGCAGATCTATATGAAAATCAGTTTTTTATTGTAGCTACGCCTGAGGAAGCCATGCAAATGCATGAATCTTATCTGCATCCTAGATTCTTGGTGGATAATTCAACCACTGCATCCATCTTGATGCTGGAAGGCAATATTATCAATGAGCAAGAACTCAATATTTTTCAAGCTGAAGTAGAAAATTTATTGCACAATGCATTGTCTTTAGCCTCTGATGTCAGCAATGTGCTAAGATCACCCCAGCAAACAGTATTTTTTGATATTTCGAAAATCCCGTGCGTGCCTGCTACTGCTGTCACATCCATTCTAAAATCTGGGCCTAAAAGCAAGCATTTAACTAAAATTTTGCTGGTCAATGAGCACTTAGAAGAACTCGTGCGTAAACTATTAGCCAGAGAAGAGCCAAGAAATGTATTTTGTTATTTAGACCGAGCAACTGCATTTGCTCGTCATATTTGCAATATTCTTGTCATTGCTCCCAAAACCATGATTGAGGACACTGTCAAGTATTTCCAGCAGATTTTCCAATCTGTATATCGTTCACCACAAGCACGAAACACCCAATTTAGAGTGCGATTTCATTTTGATTTTGATCGTTTATCCGCTCGGCTGTCTCATGAAAATTATGATCTATTGATTTTCTATGGACATGACGACTGTGAAAAAATTGCACGGTTTGTCAATAAATACAACCGTCCTATTTTAGAATTGGTGCCTAAAAACAATTGGCTAGTTTTGGCACCACACCAGTTAGAAATGGATTGCAGCCCGGAATTGTTCAAACAAAAAATCTTAGAATTTCTTTGGAGAAGTATTCGCAGAACTCATGAACATCGCTTGCTATGTACTGGCCACAATAGCCCCAGGTTGTACGATGAAATACAAAATATTCTTTCTGAAGCAGAATTGGAATCTTTAAAGAACTTTTTGCCTTTGATGGATGAAGAACGTTATGAAATGATTGCAACACACCGCGGAGATAGCAATACATGCGGGCCAACTCAAGAATTGCGGACTATACTGACAAATCAACGCCTAGATACTTTAGAATTTCATCCATATCGTCAATGGGCACGCAATTGGACATTCCATACTAATACCAAGATTTTGGAAATTGCTCAACAAGCAAGCGATGAAAAAGCCGTTGTCAGCACCCTTGAACTTTTGCGCAACTATATTCAATACAACCAGAGTCTGCTTTGGAATAGAATCCCTGCTCATATTCGGCAACTAGATCAACCTTGTTGGGTACACTTCCAGGCTGCTTCCAAAAAATTATTCACTGTCTTATTTCGATCTGCCTTGCTGGAAATCAAATATATGATGATTTTGCTCAAAAGCGAAATCATGGATTTGTTCCAAGGCCAGTTATGGCTAGGACTCCAGCCTTTATGGGAGGCTATGGCCCAAGATGTCCGTTATCTTAACTTAGAGGCCCCATTGCTAGGGACATTGCAAACTGTTTTTGTATGGCTGAATGAACAGAGTATTTCTCAAAATCTGCCTTGGCTGCTTGTGAGCATTGAATTTGAAGAGGCTGATGGACTTAAAATTACCTTAAATTCAGATTGGCCAGTCGAAACCGCGCAAATCCCTGAGTCAATTACCAAAGCTACTCAATTAGCGCAGACTCGTTATCGTCTCGATGCCCAAAGTAAACTTGCAGCCGATGGAACGTTAGAAATTACTTTACAACTGAAAAATCGCGCATTACAACATTCTATCTTAATCCATCGAAATTAAATTAAATGACATAGTGGGCTGCATTATAGGGCGTTATGGCACATAGCAGGATGCAACGCGCGTGTTAGGGCGCTGCTGGCTGAACTCCATTATGCCTACAAAATGTAGCTAGTGGGTTTCCAAAATTCGCTATATTGAGAATCATTTGACGAACAGCTTCAAAAGATGCTATAATATGGATTGTTTTGCTGCTAAAAGTTTACCTATTTTTTTCGTAAGTCATTGAGCAAAGGATCGGATTTATCATGGACCAAGCGAAAGTCGAAACTGAACTAAGCACACAGCAAAAAATTGATTTAGCACGATATTCCCTAAGCCATTTATCTGATCTCATTCGATTTGCAGATCAAAAAGCTCTTTTCTTGATGGCTGTTATTGGATTTCTTGCAGGGCATTTGCTCAGCAAGAGCGCTCAAATACAGAAAACAAATTCTTGGGTGGTCATTGTATTGGAAATCTTTGCAGTTCTAACTACTTTGCTTGCGCTTGGGTATGCATGGAAAGTAGTATACCCTAGGACTACTCGCAAGGAAGTAGCGAAGGGGTTTATATATTGGGCAAATGTTCTTCAATACAATTCATATCAAGAATTTGTGCAAGGATTTAGTAATTTTACTGTGAAAGATGTATTGGATAATTTTACAGAACAAATCTATATAGTTTCAAAAATCAATGAAAATAAATACAACAACCTCAAGTGCTGCTTTGTGTTTGCAGTGTTGAGCGTTATCTGGAACATTATTCTCATGTTCATGCTACCCTAGGCGTAGCATGATATGGGTAATGATCTTCTGATGAACTCCTAACATTTCAACAAATAGCAACTTGGGTTCATGCTATAAATTTATACACGGTTTACTCATTCAACTGGTGTGATCATGGGAACAACAGCTTTGAATGAGTAAACCATGTTAACTACAAAAGAGGAGACACTACTTCCACTATGATAAAATTGGGATATAGTGTCGTTACGCCATGAAAGTCATCAAATTGCTGATCAAAGAAGATGATAGCAAAAAGGAATTTTTGATTTCTGAAGAAGAGCCAGTGTTAATCGGCCGAGGTACGAACAAAAACTTGGGTATTGTGATCAATCATCCTACGGTTTCTCGCACGCACGCACGCATATTTGCGCAAAATGGAGATTTTTTTATTGAAGACCATAGCACACATAAACGTACTTTTATCAATGGCAATGAAATCCGAGAGCCTATTCAGCTCAAGACCGGTGATATTTTAAAATTTGGAGCAATTCAGGCCCAAGTAACCATAGACACTGTGGAAGAACCAAACCTCTTAGTTCACGAGCCTACCACGGTACTTCCTCCAGACTCAGATAAAGTGACTCAAATGATGGCTATGATGAGGGCTGAAGAGATTGTTGAAGCAAAACCTTCGCGTACAGAATCGCCAACGAATAAATTTTTATCTTCTACGTTCAAAACAGTGGATGTTCTGCCTGCTGCAACTGCACCAACATTGCCAACACCAACACCAACACCAGAGCCAGTAAAAGCATCACCGGGAATCACAGCAAGTATAGATGCTGCAGAATTGGCTATGCCTAGTGATGTAGAAATACCCGCAATACCTGCTGATAAGTCATCTACAGAAATGCCAGCGGTATCTGTTGATAAGTCATCTGCAGAAATGCCATTGGATCATCTATTTGAAGAAGGAGAAGAAGCCAATATTCAAGAAGCCAAGGTAGATGCAGAAGACGCAGGCAACTTGCCCCAAAGTGATATGCCTATCTATACTATCTCTCCTGCAGAACGATTTGGAAGAGAGATCATTTCATTGATTAGCCAGGAAATCATGCCTATTTCTGAGGAAATTCTTTATATTTCTTTGAATGCAGACAATGCATTAGTATATAGAGCCCAAGAGCAAGAACTCGAAGTAGAGAGTACCTGGGATAAAACACAAATTGCAATTCTTAGAAAAACAGAAGAGCGACAACAATATGTTTTGAAAAAACTAGGTACAATCGAAGTGCGGCTCAATGGCATGCCTATTGAGGAGGCTGCGCCTTTGTTAGACGGAGATTTAATCACTTGGGGCAGACAAAGTATTTATTTTTTTGACGGCACCACTGTGAACCTACCTTTGCAAAAAAGGCTGCATAATTTTTGCAAAAATCATAATCTAACTTTTATACCTCCTTTCTTAGAGCCCTTGAAAAAATATAGCGCTCAACAAGGAAAGGTACAGTATAGCTACCAAATTTTGGGACAAGATAATGAAACATTTGCTTTTTTTAGCAAAGAAACAGATCGCGGGCTTTATCTTTTTTGGTCGCAGGCAATGATTCAATCCCCTAGCTATCGGTTGATCCCGTGGTTGCAAGGTATGTTTGATGCTATCTTAGATTATCTTGAAAATTGCGACCAAATCCTCAAAGAAATGAACGATCATTTAGTGCACAGTTGCCAATATCTACCACTTCAAGCCATGCTTTTAAGAATTCAAGGCTCGGAAGTCTGTTATTCTTCCGCACATAGCCCAGGCGTTATACTATGCAAAGATGCAATGAATTCTGAGGTTCTGTTCACTCGCGGTATGGCATTAGGTCTTCAAAAAGAATTGTTTTTGGAAGAAAACAAAATTGAATGCCAGCCTGGCCAACATTTATTTTTTTTCAGTCCATCCTATTTTGGCAACTTACTGAAATCAGAAGAATACGAGGATGAAAAGAATTTTGACCAGCAAACGTTAGAAAAAACTATCAAACGGGCTATCAAAAAACAAAGCTCTGTCTCACTCTTAGAAACAGTGATAGAAGAATTAAATGGTATTGGGCATGTCACTGAACCATTTTTGCTAGGGATGCTTCAGTTTGCACGGAATTCCTTGCTTTGCCAAACCTGTGGCAAAGAGTATCCATTAAATTACAAATTTTGCCCAGACGACGGGACCAGATTAGCTCCATAGTCCGAGAATCGGCCAGATTGCTCGCCTCTTCATAGCAAAATTCATGCGCTAATTTTTATAAAGGACACATCATGATGTTGATTTGCTACATAATAGCAATAGCAGCGTTGCTATGCTGGCTGGTGTTTCTATGCCGGCCGGATCGCTTTTACCAGTATACCCACATTTTTGTTCCAATTGATCAACTTGCATCTCCCAGTTTGCCAGAGAGTACAATGGAATGGCCTATGGTGACGGTAATCATTCCTGCACGAAATGAAGAATCTGTACTACCATACACACTCCCTAGTGTGCTCAACCAAGAATACCCTCAATTGGAGGTCATTTTGATCAATGACCAATCCACAGATCAAACGCAAGTGGTAGCTCAGGCCATTCAGCAAACCACCAATGGGCAAAGATTGCGTATTCTACAAGGGCAGTCTTTGCCCGCAGGCTGGGCAGGTAAATTATGGGCAGTGCAGCAAGGGATTCAAGAAGCGAAAGGCGAGTGGATTTTGCTCACAGATGCGGACCTTGTATATCAAAACTTGCATACGCTGAAATCTCTCATGCAACATGCTCTCCAAAAAAAACAAGATATGGTATCGTTGATGGCTCGGTTACAAACGCAGTGTTTTTGGGAAAAATTGTTAATTCCAGCATTTTTATATTTTTTCAAAATGTTATATCCTTTTAAGCGCGTCCAAGAAAAAAACTCCAAGATTGCTGCTGCAGCCGGAGGATGTATTTTAATCCAACGTTCTACATTAGATGCTATCGGAGGAATCGCTGCAATTCGTGATGCTTTGATTGATGATATTGCACTCGCGCGGGCTGTAAAATCTCAAGGATTTGCGATTCAACTCATGGACGGACCAACGCTGATCAGTTACAGAGGATATGCTAACCTCTCGGGACTATGGAAAATGGTCACACGCTCTGCTTTCACAGAGCTGAAATATTCATATTTGCGATTATTCGGATGTACCTTGGGTCTTTTGCTTCTGTTTTTCGTGCCAATTTTATGCTTATTCATTCCTTTGATTTCGGGAATATGCCAATGGCCCATTGCAGTTTTAGGCGGCTTTGCATTGATTTTGATGAGCATTACTTATGATCCTACAATCAAATATTTTGAATTGTCACGGATATTCTCCCTTACACTGCCTTTAGCCGGGCTTTTATACCTCGCTATGACATTGGATTCTGCAAGACAGTATATATGGGGCATCCGTTGCAAATGGAAAGATCGCGAGTACGCAAAGCAGGTTAAGCATGAACCTAAAAAATCCTAAAAATACTATTCAAATCGGCCTATTTGGCCCTGCTAAGAGTGGTAAAACTACCACACTTTTTCTTTTTTTTCAAGCATTTGCACAATATTTTTCTACCAACTGGACACAACAAGATCGGCAGGATTTTCTCGCATTGATTCAACATACAAGCAATCGAGTACAGGGAAATTTTCCAGCCGCCTTAACAATTCAAGGGGCTAAGAAAAAATTTAGTCTATTATTTCATGATGCATCGTATGACCCACCCAATGGTTATATGGATACAGCAGAACACAGTTATCTACAAGATATTCATCTTGCAATTTATTGCCTAGATATTAGCAACATTAGCTTCGAACCCTATTTTGTATTGGATGAACTTTTGCATATCCAAGAATTATTGGGCATCAATCAAAATGCTCAGCAAAAGATACCAATCTTGATTATGGCTAATCATGTCTTACCCGACTATTGGCCAACTTGGGAGCAAAGCGATGCTTGGGTTAGAAGCCAAATCGCCTCTTTGCAGCCAGGGCTGTACCAAAAGTTTCGTCTTTTTCCCAAAGTCCAATTTTGGTTCAGTTCATTCGAGGATCAAGATATCATCTCTCACCCTATCCCAGAGTATTATCAAAGCCAGTGGCCATTTTTTATACAATGGTTCTCTCAATATTTGCCCATTTCATTGCAAGATTATAGTGCGTGCTATAGTGAATACCAACGTTTGCACAGAATCCAAAATCAACCAGACTTAATTTTTTCACATCAACATCGCTGGACAAACACACAAGGCAAAAATTTTATTATGCATCTTCCATCAGGCCAAAAAGCAGCTATGTATTATCTGGACAACGACCATCGTTATTGGACCACAGATTTACCCAGCACTGGCAATTTTATGGTGTATGATGCAGAAGAAAACCAATATATCAAAGCTGAGCGGCTTGCTTATGCCCCAAGATATATAAAACTAGAGAATTCAGCGTATGTGGATCTTGAAAAAAAATTATCTGGTTATGTTGTGGTTTATCAAGATCGGCATATTTTGACAGTAAAAGAGCCTAGGTCGTATTGGGATATTGTTCATCGTTTACCCCTCAAAGTTGCAGGACCTAAAGGTAGATTTGCCATTTATCCATCCGGACATGTTATTGATACACAAACTGCTAAAAGTGGTTTTTTTGATGATATATACAATGTGGTCCGGCTTCCTGGTAAACGTTATTTTCATATTCCAACATCATTCTACTGGAGCCGAAATCAGCTTTGGTTTGCGTATATCTGGATTTTCTTGCTGAGTATTTTTTGTTTTAGCTTGTTGGGTTATATCTTTCCAAATTTTTGCATTCAGTACGGATTTGGATTTCATAAAAAGCAGGCAATTTATCAACTTTTGAGAAAAGCGAATGAATTTCCAACCGCTACGGTTGAGTCCTTGATTCTCTATTTAGAACAGCCAGAATTTAAACAAGATGCCTTGCTTTTACTAAGCCGCGTGGCTCCACCTGCGCCCAAGGCTTTGCTACAAAAGACCAAATCCAATGATATCGAAATTCGCTGCTTTGCCGCTCATATCTTGGGTTGCATCAAAGATCCAGAATCAATGTCTTATCTCCTAGACCTGTTGAAAGACCCAGAGCCCAAAGTGCGCATGGCTGCTGTTCTTGCTTTAAATCAATTGGATTATCAAAATGCAGGGCTATATTTTAGCTTAGCCCAAATGCAAAGCCCTCTAGCTTCTGATAGGTGTGCTGCTGCCCAAATCTTGGGTAAAATTACTCATGAAGAGGCAATTTCTACTCTGACCCATTTAATTGAAGACGTAGATCCGCAAGTACGCAAAATAGCGATCTATTCTATAGCACCTAAAAAAGTGAAGGAAGCAGCACCGACTTTGTTAAAGTTGCTGCAAGATCGCAATTTTGAAGTAGCCAAAGCCGCTGCTTATGCTTTAGGAGAAATGTGCCCTGTATACCGCAAATTATTTCAAGATATTTTACAACTCCACTCTGCAAAAGCTAAAGACAGGCTACGTGCTTTGCAAAACCTAGCTAGAAATCAACCTAAAGCCAAATATGCCTTGTTGTATGTAATACCTCTGCTGCATGATCCTGATAAGCAGGTCGTAAAAGCAAGCGTGAGCCTCTTAAAACAACTACAACCAACCAAAATTGAATTATACGAAAATATCGTACGTTTGAAGAGCCTGGATCCTAATGAATGCACGTATGCAGCTAAACGTTTGGCCAAAATTGCAGCACCACAAGCTTTACCATACTTGCAAACCTTGCTTGCTAGTCCTAATCCTGCCATCCAAAATGCTGCCCAAGCAGCGGTCTATGAAATCAAGCAATCACTCGAATTTTTAGGGAAAAGCTGGGAACAAGAAGAGGAAGTGTTACAAGAAGAATTTGCAAATGAAGTTCAAATAGCATCCGGTAGTAGCAAATAACTCTAACCAGAAATATTACCTAATGGAATATTA
>JAKLHB010000209.1 GCA_022710345.1 Planctomycetota bacterium | reverse complement strand
TATGGTCAATATATTCAATCTGTGCTCAAACCCCAAATGCGAGTTCGCGCGATTAATACTTATGAAAAAGTTGCCAAAGGCTCATTAGGCACCTACTATGGCACTAATAGCGGCAAGCCTCCTTGTTTTGTGATTTGGGATCAAGACCTTGGGAGTGACGTAACCTGGCTACCTGGAGCACCCGAAGATAAGAAATCTCATGCGTATTGGGTCTTTTGGCATAATTTGGAAATTGTTGAATAAAGCTTGCAGCTTGATGCTGTGAGTATAATGGGTAGGACAGCAACTGCTGTCCTATCCATAGAAAATAGGGGGCGTATTATGTGGAAGATATTATTTTGTTTATGCTTGATTGTCTGTTGGTATAGCACTAGCTTAGGCCAGTCTATGCCTCTGTCATTGGATGACATCTTGGATGCAAAAGAATTAGAAGACCAAAGTGAGGCTCAGATCCTAGAGCAGCTTAGAGCTAGAGGATGTGCAATTCCCAATGAAGTTAGGGCAATCCGCGCAGCTTTGCGAAAGCTGAAAGACAGAGGTTTTAGCCGTGACTTTAGGGAAAATCTGGAAACGATCATTAAAACTGGGAAAGATGAATGGGTTCCAATTCCACCTGACATCATTGAACGTGCCAAAAAAGAAGAGGCTGTCAATCCGCCTGAATATGCTGACAAAATCTGGGCTATCATTTTAGGCATCAGTGATTATCAAGATGTTGCGATTCCAGATTTGATGTTCGCAGCCAAGGATGCTGGAGCATTTGCACAGTATCTTTTGAGCTTAGGAGTTCCTCAAAAGCAAATTTACCTCCTGCAAGATAAACAAGCAACATTATCTAAAATGTCCAAAGGCCTGCAAGAACTGCAACGCAAAGTGGGCAAAGATGGCATCATCATGGTGTTCTTCTCAGGACATGGTGGAGCAGACCGTACAGGCGATGTTTACTTTTTGTTGCAAGATACAGATAGTGGCAACCCTGCAAAAACAGCTTATCCCATGCGTGAATTTAAAAAAATGCTGCGATCCATGCCCACCAATCAAGTGCTTGCATTCTTAGATGCATGCCATAGTGGAAGTGCAACGCAAGGTAAATTCTTCATAGCCAAAGATGTCAACCTAGGCGCAATGCAGAAAACGTCTCAGGACAAAATTGCATCCTTAGTAAAAAAAGAGCCAGACGCAGAAGAACCTGGTCAAGAAGATAAGCAAATTGGCATTTTCACATCATCCCAAGAAGATCAAATTTCTCAAGAAGACACGCAAGAGAAACACGGCCTTTTCACTTATTATTTACTAGAAGGCTTAAAACAAGGTAAAGCCGACGAAAACCAAGATGGCAAGATTACCTTGGAAGAAAGCTATTTGTATGTTTATGAAAAAGTCGGCAAACGTACCAAAGGCAAACAAATCCCTCGTAAATACTTAAACCCTGAAAGCTGGGATCAAAAATTCAGTGTGCCACCTTTAACACCGCCATCCAGCCCTGAGATTACAATTCCAGAGTTGGGATTGGAAATAGTAGGACCAGGAGAATTGAGCATTGGGGCCAAAGACACCTATACAATCAAAATTCTCAACAAAAGCACTGTGACAACACCAGAGCTAAAAGTGGTGATCGGGTATGGACCAGCGGCTGCTGATGCAAAAACAACAGTGATAGCCTCTAGACCTACTGAAGAAACATTGACTTTGAAATCAGGCGAAGATGGCAAGATAACCTACGATCTCTCTGCTGGATCCAAACCAGCGAAACAAGCGATTGTTGTGCAAGTGTTATTATCAGCGACCGGGCAAGAAGTCGCCAAAGTTGTAAAAAATGTTGTTATAGTGAGCAAACCCGATATTCAGGCTAAAGATATCTCTGCTGAAATCAGTGGACCAAATGAAGTGGTTGCTGGCCAAACTCCTTCATACTCTATTAAAATTCGCAATACAAGTGATACAGCAGTAGCAGAATTGCTGGTAGTGATGGGGCTTACTCAAGATATAAGCAGCACTAGCCTAGCCAATTCTGTAGAGACTAAACTATCTTTGAAGACGAAACGCCATACTGTTTTGACTTATAAATTGCCGCCTAACATTAGTGCAGGAAAACAAATCCTAGTCACAAAAGTCAGTGACCAAAAGACGGGCAAAGAATTTGTCAAAGCAAATAAAACAATCGTTGTCCAAGGTATACCAGACATCAAAGCGACTGATTTGACTTTGAGCCTTCAAGGGCCCAGTGAAGTGCCTGCGGAGGATACTGGAGAATATACAATCACACTGCAAAATCGGAATACAAAGATATCAGCCGACTTGATCGTGTCCATTTCTACAACTATTTATGATAATAGAACCCTTGATGTTCTGATTGCTGGTTCTAATTTAGTAGAAAAAAAAGTGGTTCTAACTCCCAACCAGCAGACGAAATTTTCATATCAGTTGCCTAGAACAAAATATGGAACCGTCAATAAAGTATTTGCAAAAGTGATACTTCAAAAGACTGGACAAGAACTTTTGCAAAAAAGTGCAACCGTAACCATTGTCAAGCCAGAAGTAACGGGCAAAGATGTCTTAGTCCAAATCGAAGGCCCTACTTCTATAGCCTATAATTCAACAGCAAGCTACACGATTCTGATTAGAAACAAAGGCCAGAGCAGCGAAGATTTTACAGTTGAAGTGCGAATTCCTGAAGTTGCAAGCTACAAAGACCAATACAATATTGTGATTGCTGGCTCTTTGCCATTGGATGCCGGGCATGAGGCGGCCTATCCTTATGATCTTCTAGGCCGAAAAGCAGGCATTGGCAAGCTTGAAGCCACAGTGAAGCTCCGCAGAACAGGCGCTATTCTACAGTCCAAAGCATTAGAAATCGAAGTCACACAAGCTCCAAGCAGCTTAGTCAAAACACGTCGTGATTTCGGCTCAGACGATGAATACGGCAAATATGTGCAATCTGTGCTTCAGCCAAATATGAGAGTCATTGCAATTGCAAATCATGGCGACCGTGTCAAAGCAGGAGCAACAGGAACATACTTTGGAACCAACGGTGGTAGTCCTCCTTGTCTAGTGATCTGGGATACAGATATCGGGACTAAAGAGGAAGACATTACCTGGATGGATAATTTCCCAGCAGCCAAAAAATCGTATGCGTATTGGGTCCATTATTATGAACTTGAAATTCTTGGTTCTAGTCAATTTAAGACCCGTGCTAATTTTTTAACCGATGAACAGTATAGTAAATACATGGAAGCCAATCTGAAAAGCATGATGCGGGTTCGTGCAATCAAGGATTACGAAAAAGTAAAAAAAGGCATGTCTGGAACTTATTACGGAACGACTCCAGGCAATCCGCCATGCTTTGTGATCTGGGATCCTGACCTTGGCACTGATGTAACCTGGTTTGAAGGAGCACCTAGAGATCAAAAATCTCACGCCTATTGGGTCTATTGGAAAGACATTGAAATCATCGGGGCAGGAACCGGGAGTATTCCAGAAAGCAAGCCTTCTGTAGTAAGCAGCTCAGCAACCAACTCCGCTGGCTTTAAGACTCGCAACGCATTTGCTTCGAATGAAGACTATGGAGCTTATATCAAATCTGTGCTCCAAATAAACATGCGTGTCAAAGCACTGGCAGAGCATGGCAAAGTTACCCAAGGCATGACAGGCACGTACTATGGTACTAATGATGGTACGCCGCCTTGCTTTGTGGTCTGGGATACTGATCTTGGTTCTGATGTGGTATGGTTGGACCAAGCACCAAGCCACCTTAAATCACACGCCTATTGGGTAGAATGGCATGAAGTTGAAATCATTGATGGTTCTACTACTCCCAAACATGCAATTTCCCCTTCGTTATCTTTCAAAAAAAGAAGCGATTTTGCTTCTGATGATGCTTACATCACCTACATGAAAGCTAATTTGAAAAGCATGATGAGGGTTCGTGCAATCAGAGATTACGAAAAAGTAAAAAAAGACATGTTGGGTACCTATTACGGAACAACTCCAGGCAATCCACCATGCTTTGTGATCTGGGATCCTGACCTTGGCACTGATGTAACCTGGTTTGAAGGAGCACCTAGAGACCAAAAATCTCATGCCTATTGGGTCTATTGGAAAGATATCGAAATCATTGGCCAAGGTTCCAGCGATTATGGAACTAGCGTTGATACCACTGATTATGGTGTCAACTCTGCTGGCTTTAAAACTCGCAGTTCTTTTCCATCTGATGATGCATATAGCAAATATGTGGAAGCCAATTTGCGGCCAATGATGCGTGTTCGAGCGATTCAGGATTATGAAAAAGTAAAGCAGGGAATGTTGGGCACCTACTATGGCACAACTCCTGGCAATCCACCATGCTTTGTGATCTGGGACCCTGACCTTGGCACTGATGTAACCTGGTTTGAAGGAGCACCTAGAGACCAAAAATCTCATGCCTATTGGGTGTATTGGAAAGGCTTGGAAATCATCGGACAAGGAAGCAGCAGTAGTTACACACCCAGTAGCTCTTCTGTGAATGCTGCTGGCTTCAAAACCCGCAGTTCTTTTTCCTCGGATGCAGCGTATGGGGATTATATTAAATCTGTGATCCAAATGAATATGCGTGTCCAAGCACTTGCAGACCATGGCAAAGTTACCAAAGGTATGTCAGGTGTGTACTATGGTACGAATGATGCTTCTCCGCCATGCTTTGTGATCTGGGATGATGATCTTGGTTCTGATGTGGTATGGCTGGATCAAGCGCCTAGCCAGCTCAAATCCCACGCATATTGGGTAGAATGGTACGAGGTCGAGATCATTGATGGTTCTACTACTCCCAAACATGCAAGCTCCTCTTCGTCATCTTTCAAAACAAGAAGCGATTTTGCTTCTGATGATGCTTACATCACATATATGAAAGCCAATTTGCAAAGCATGATGCGTGTTCGGGCAATCCGAGATTATGAAAAAGTAAAGCAAGGAATGTCTGGAACCTATTATGGCACAACTCCGGGCAATCCACCATGCTTTGTGATTTGGGATCCTGATCTTGGTACCGATGTAACCTGGTTCGAAGGAGCACCCAGCGACAAGAAATCCCATGCCTATTGGGTGTATTGGAAAGATATTGAAATCATTGGCAATAGCACCACCACATCAGACATGGGTAGTATGAGTGGGGGGATAGGCTCCTACTCCGCCAGCAGTTTCAAATCTCGCTATGATTTTTCTTCTGATGAAGATTATGGCAATTATATTCAATCTGTGATCCAGGTCAAAATGCGTGTCCGAGCCATCAATGATTACGAAAAAGTTGCCAAGGGATCTACAGGTACTTACTATGGCACTAATGGTGGCAGTCCGCCTTGTTTTGTGATCTGGGATGATGATCTGGGCACTGATGTTGTTTGGATTGATGGTGCACCAGAAGATAAGAAATCTCATGCCTATTGGGTGTATTGGAAAGATGTAGAAATTATAGATTAAGCTAACAAAAAATCCTGCACTTTCTTACTGATAATATGTGCAGGATTTTTATTTAGGATGATACATCAACGTAGCCGTGGATGTCATACATGCCAAGCTAAACAATAGCATTACGATTCTTTTTAACTTATTATCTGTGAAAATCTTATCGCTAGCTTGACACGTATGATGGCTACGACTACGTTTTTTCAAAGAACTGCAAAATTTCAATTTTTGTCCTATAAAGTAGGAAATGTAGGTTATAGTCACACAAAATTTAACTTTCATTCGGAGAATAACCAATGCCTTGGAACCCGCAAAAAATCTTAGCTACCAGCAGTGGCTACTGGCATGCATGCACTTTGCATGCGGCTGTGCAACTCAATATTTTTTCAGCCATGCAACAAGATTGGCAAAGTGCTAAAATCATTGCAGAAAAGATCCATGGCGATCTTCGTGCAACTGAAATCTTGCTTCAGGCCTTAGCCGGCCTTGGACTAATCCGACAGCAAAAAGGCTGCTATGCAAATACAGAGGAAAGCCGTCGGTATCTAGTGCCCACATCATCAGAATATATTGGGCATATTATTTTGCATCACAGCCATTTGGTTATTCCTTGGGCAAAACTAAAGGATGTCGTTCTCAATGGGCAGCCAAGCCATATCCGCCCCAAGCTGGATGCCAGCGATCCACAAACATTGGCTGAACGAGAGCATTTTTTAATGGGCATGTTTAATATGGGGATGGCTGTTGCGCCGCGCGTGGCTGAAATTTTGCCTTTGCAAGGCTGCAACTGCCTCTTGGATTTAGGCGGAGGGCCAGGGACATACGCGATTCATTTCTGCCTAGCCAACCCACATTTACAAGCAATTTTATTTGATTTGCCGACTAGCCAGCCATTTGCTACCAAAACTATTGCCCAATTTGGACTAAGCCATAGAATCCAATTTCTAGGAGGAGACTATTTGGTAGATGAGCTACCACAAGGATATGATGTAGTATGGATATCCCATATTCTCCATGCCGAAGGACCTGAACAAGCCGCACTGATTCTCAAAAAAGCAGTCCAAAATCTCAAACCCGGTGGAATGATCTTCATTCATGACTTTATGCTTCAAGATTCCAAAACCGCGCCTTTGTTTGCAGCTCTATTCTCAATTAACATGCTCGTGAACACGCAGCAAGGTAAAAGTTACACAGAGCAGGAAATTCAAGCCTTACTCACCGACATAGGAATTCAAGATATTCAGCGTTTGCCTTTTTTAGGGCCAAATGAATCTTGCATCTTAGCCGGAAGCAAAAAGGCATAAGGCCATCCAAGTTATCATCAATCAATTGTTTTTTACTGGAAAAATATAGAAAAGCAATGTCCCAAAAATGCAGCATAATGCCGCATTTTTGGGAGCCACAAACCATCCTAGAGGCGACATGAGCCAAACATAAGGATACGCTTGATTCCAAATATCTAAATAGAGGTAGTATACAAATCCCGGAAATGTAAACAAGAGTGTCGTGATGGCAATATAATGAGATTTTGCCAAACTAAGTTGTTGCCTTGTTACTAACCAAAATGCGCATGATAAATATATTTCAGGTAGCAGGATAAAGATAAGGTTTGGGCCGGCAAGTAAACTTGTTAAAACTGTCATGGGCAATGTCACGAGCAACCAATGCAAGGGCCATAAAAATGGGGATTCTTGTCTTAAGGAAGCAAGTTCAACAGTAATCGGAATCATCCAAAAAACATAGATCATCCTGCAACATAACCAACTATTATAGGAAATATCAAAATTAAATCCAAGCACTGCAATAAGATAAAGCAAAGTTGGTAAGATCAATATCCCCAAATACAAAAGTTGCAGGAAGCTAAGCTTGGCGTGCTTCAACGATGCTGTATGGTTGAGGCTTAAAGGAATAACACCCAATTGGCTAGAATTGGTAGCAAATGAATTTTTAGGAAGCTTCGGGTTGATGCACATGTTTAACCATTGTAATGGCAGTTCCCCAAGTTTCTGTAGGCTGGAAGTTGACCTCATCCATAGTTTGCCGAATCACAACAAGCCCCATACCTCTGCCTAATTTTTTGATTTGCTCTTGGGTAATATTATCGCGTGGAATAGCACGATTAAATGTATTGACTCCGCTGTCTTTGACAGTAATAGAAAATTTTTTAGGGCTTACCTCGAGATGAATGTAAATACGTTTATTTCTGTCATAGTTATGCGCATGTTCAATGGCATTGGCAACAGCCTCATCTACAGCCATTGACATATTATACCTTTCTTGTTCTGGAAATAATTCATCAGCAAAAGAAAAAATAAAATCTCGAAGTCTGCGTAGATGCTGGGTATCTGATGGCAAAACAATATCAATTTCATCCGGCTTTATTTGTTCAGGAGGTGTTTCAATGGTAGGTGTCTCTAGTTCTGGAACCTGCATTTCTTGGATTTGAGTGACCTGTTCTTGGATATGCTTGATCTCCTCTTGGCGTTGTGTAAATTTTCCAGGCTTTTTCTGTGTTGCTTGTAGCATAGCTTCGGCCCGTTTTGCAGCCTCGGCCTGTTTTGCAGCCTCAGCCTGTTTTGCAGCCTCAGCCTGTTTTGCAGCCTCGGCCTGTTTTGCAGCCTCGGCCTGTTTTGCAGCTTCGGCCTGTTTTGCAGCTTCGACTTGCTTGAGCATGGTAGAAGTTTTGGTCTTTGATTCAGGCCGCTGCATAGCCGGTTGTTCCATTGTTTTGGGTTTCAGCAAAACAGCTTTAAGCTTGCCTTGGTCATCTATATGGTGAATGGTATTGCAATATGGGCATTTATAGTGCCCTGGTTTAGGAAAATTGCTGGGTTTTTGGCAGCGAGTGCAGGTGCGAATCAATGGAAATGTAACGGCTTCGATATTTAAGCCTGGGTTACTTTTGTGAATCACAGCCAATGCACTTTCTATGGTCGGATAAGTCGGCCATACTTGCTCCATACCAAAAGCTTGATAATTGCGCATAATCGTTGGATGTAGGCTGCAGATAAAGATTTCTCTGTCTCCTTTATCTTTTTCTTCCATGATTGTCTTTGCCAAAACACCAAAACCAGTGCTATTCATATAACGTAATTCTTTGAGATCAAAGAGCAATTGCTGACATGCATTGGCAACGACTTTATTCATAAAGTCTGTGAATTCTTGAATGCTTGACGAATCTATCTCTCCCTTAAGTCTTACGATGGCAATATTTTTTTTATCAGAAAGATAGTTAAATTCCATTTGTATTTTTTTCATGGCTATCCTGCTTCCAAAAG
>JAKLHB010000208.1 GCA_022710345.1 Planctomycetota bacterium | reverse complement strand
TGCTGCATATCTTATCGAGAGTTCTACTTTGATAGAATGCCAGGGTTTCCTGTGTCCCGTCAGGACACGATAAGAGCCGATATAACCTGGGGTTAGAAACCCCAGGCTTTATTCCCAACCCGCTTCGCGGCAAAGAACTTTGCTGCATATCTTATCGAGAGTTCTACTTTGATAGAATGCCAGGGTTTCCTGTGTCCCGTCAGGACGCGATAAGAGCCGATATAACCTGGGGTTAGAAACCCCAGGCTTTATTCCCAACCCGCTTCGCGGCAAAGAACTTTGCTGCATATCTTATCGAGAGTTCTACTTTGATAGAATGCCAGGGTTTCCTGTGTCCCGTCAGGACACGATAAGAGCTGATATAACCTGGGGTTAGAAACCCCAGGCTTTATTCCCAACCCGCTTCGCGGCAAAGAACTTTGCTGCAGTGCAATCTTATACGAGAGTTCTGCCTGTTACATCACGTAACATTTTGCTGCCTTGTTACTCGATGTAACAAAAAATCTACAAAATATAACTTTCATATTAGTTTCACGCTCATAGACTTATATAATAGAATTATTTTTATAAAATAATGGCATTTTTTTTGCTAGAAAATTAGATTTGTGAAATTCACTTTAATATCTGCATAATTTATGAAAGCATAGGAGATTTTTATGAAAAAACTCATTTTGCTCAGCGTCATTGCACTATTTTTGATCAGTGCCAATGCTCAACAGACTGTTGATGAACTCAACAAACTGTTGGAAGCCACTAATGCTGGCTGGGTTGCCAAAGAAAGCTACCTGACCCATATGAACCCAATCGAACGTCAAAAAATGTTGGGTCTGCTTCGTGGTATGGATTTGGAAAGTGCTGTTGAAGAAACCACATTCCGTGACATTGTTCCAGAAGGTTCCTATTTAACAAAATATACCCCCGTACGTCCAAGCCAAGGAGAATGCGGCAGTTGCTATGCATTTGGTGCTGTTGCTGCTTATGAAAGCTATTGCATGGTAAAGGGCTTGGGAAGCAGAGATGCCTCTGAACAACATTTCATGATGCAAGCCAATGGCTGCAATGGATGGTATCTTGGCAGTTCTATGAGCCTGATGAAAAGCAAAGGTGTCACCAGTGAAAGTTGCTGTGGATACAAGGGTTATCAAGCTAATTGCCCCGCTGGCTGCAGCGTAACATATCAGTCGAGCGGTTATGGCCAAACCAGTGGCAAGACCAACATTCAAAATGCTCTTCGTGAACAAGGCGCAATCTATGTTGGCTTTGTAGTGTTCACTGATTTCTATGATTATGGCACTGGTTATTATACCCATAAATCCGGCGGTGAAGAAGGCGGACATGCTGTGGCCATCATTGGGTATGATGATAGTGGCTGGAGAGTCAAAAACAGTTGGGGTCCAAGCTGGGGCGAAAGTGGAACATTCCGCATTGCTTATAGCCAAATGGATAATGAAGTAGGATTTGCATCCAGCGGTTTTGGTGGTGGATATTACATCACTGGCGTTACAAAATAACGCTGACTGCAAAATAACACTAACTGCAAAAAGTAGATCTTTTTCTAAAACGGCTCAACCACATCTGGTTCGGTGTGGCAGAGGCCGTTTTTTTATTGGCAGGGTATTTTTTTCAAAAACGCACGCTATTTTTTCTTCAAAGGCTTGTGTCTTTGCTTCTTGTGCGGTATAATTTGACCAGTTTTGTCATTGATCATTTTTTTTCCTACTTTTGGAGTATGCCCCATGGCTGATCCTAATCCAAAGACAGAATCGTCCAAAAACCCAAACCGGACCACCGGAAGATATTCATTGAAACAACCTGGTAAAAAACAGAAAAAAGCCAGGATTTCTCTGGCTAAGATGCGGACAATCTTGAGCCAATGGATGGCAGACGGCGAGTTTTCTGCATTGGTGTGTTTTGATCAGGTATTGCAGGCCAGGGCAAAGTATTTGGAAATGACTGTGGCGGGCATTCCTGGCTGTAAAATTCCATTATTGCCTCTAGCCCAATGTTTAGAAAAATTAGCCAAGGAAAAAAATGAAGAGAATTTTCTAGCAAGTGTCTTGGAAGATAACACATTGCCACGTGTGATCGAGGAGTGCGTGGGTTCTAAAAACATCGCGAATTTGCGTACATTGCTCATGGAATATCCAGCTTACCAGGCATTGGGCAATAAACTGCAGCCAGAGGTGATTGAAGGCTGTCCCATTGGCCTATTTTGGCTTTGTATGGATGATTGCCGTTGGGCCAAGCAGTCAAATTCACTATGGCGTATGTTGCTGCAAAAAGCCATCCTCGCATTACAACAGCATTGGCCATTGAGCAGATTGGCAAAAATCGCAGGATTGTCCGAAAGCCAGTTGAAAAAATTAGAAGAGGAAAAAGAGGCAGTTTTTGGCAATCCATTATTCTATCAGTGGATACAGCAAGCCATTCGAGACGATGTGCAGCAGATTTTCGAAGCATTATACACTGCAAAATTGCAGTTCTTGAACTCCGCCCATACCATATTTTTGCCAACAGCGCCTATTCCAAGTGAGATCATCAATCATTTTTCCGATCAACAGGTCCAATTGTGTCGGGACCAAGTCTCTTGGAAACTCGAAGCAGAATGGTATGCATGCCTATATACACAACAAAATCTAGGAGCAGAAGAGCAAGGTTTAGCTCAGGCTTGTGTTCAGATCCTGGATAGCTTTGCGCCGTATGAAAATCCAATTTTGCTCTTGTATGTGTTGCTCCATAGATGCAGCACCCAACCTGGATCAAGTTTAGCCTAAAAAGGAGCCTCACCATGAAATATTTGATTTTGCTATGTCTTGGGCTGAGTGTTTTGGCATACGCTGACCAAACAGAAGAATTGCTCACCAAAGCCACGCAATATATCCAAACAGGCGCGTATGACATGGCCCAATTGACCCTGGAAAAATTAGGGTTAGAACATCCAAGAGCACAGGACCTGCTTTGCGAGCTTTGGATGCTCACAGGAAACTACACCAAAGCACTGGAAGCTGCCGACCGTTTGGCCCAAAATGATGCAACTTCCATCCTGGGGAAATGCCGGGCAGGAGAAATTTTGATGCTGATGGGAAAATATCCAGAGGCAGAGAAACAGTTTTTGACTGCGTATGACCAAAAAAGCGACAGCATCCAAACTCAGTACAATCTAGGATCATATTACCTGGCCATTGGCAATCGAGCCAAATATTTAGAACATTTGGGCAATATTTTTGATAACTATGATCCTGGGAATACCTATTCTTCAGAAGAGCTTGTGTGCATTGCACAAGCATGTCGCACTTATGCCATGAGAAGTGATGAAACTGAACGCAGCGATACCCTCAAAACCATTGTGCAAGACATACTGCCAAAAGCCATTGCGCAGGATAAATACTATTTCCCTGCGTACCAAACCATGGCTGAGATTTTTTTGGACGCATTCAACACCATTGATGCCAAGACCACGATTGAAGAAGCCATCAAGCTCAATCCCAATCATCCTTGGATGCTATGCGTTCATGGGCTTTTCCAAGCCCAACAATATGAACTCCGGCCCAAAGCCATGGAGACCATCCAGCATGCACTCAAGATCAATCCCAAGCTCAATCCAGCCTTAAACCTTGCTGCTGCGATCTGTATCTCTGACGAAGAATACACTGCTGCGCAAAAATACCTGCAAGAGGCGCTGGCCAACAATCCAATGGATGTGGAATCCCGATCATTGCAGGCAGCCATCTATTACATGCAAAACCGAGAAACAGCGTACCAAGAAGAATGCAAAAAAGTGCTTGCCATCAACCCAGAATACGGATCACTCTATGCCACAGTCGCAAGTATGATTGGCCACAAACGCCAATTTTCCGTAGGTGTCGAGCTCAATCGCAAAGCCATTGAATTAGACCCATTTTTATGGACCGCGTACATTGAACTAGGCATGAGCCTCATGCGTGTGGGAAATATTGAGGAAGCGGAAAAATATTTTCAAAAAGTGCGGCAAGAGTATAATTTCCACACCCAGACTCACAACATGCTGCTCTTGCTCCAAAAATATAAAGAATTCAAAGTTTACAGGACAGAAAACTTTATCATCCGCATCCATATCAGCGAAGCAGAAGCCTTTCATCCCATCATAGCCGATGTGTTGGAGCAAGCCTTTGCGAAACTTAGCAAAACATTCAAATTTGTGCCTGAGACCCCGATTTTATTCGAGATGTTCCCAAGCCATGACGATTTTTCTGTACGCACCATTGGTTTGGATTCCTTGGGTGCAAGCGGCGCATGTTTTGGCAAAGTTGTGGTGGCTGTATCGCCTAAATCCAAAAAATTAGGCTATTTCAATTGGGCCTCTGTGGCATGGCACGAACTCGCCCATGTTTTCACCCTCAATTTGAGCAACTATCAGGTTCCCCGGTGGTTCACAGAAGGGCTTTCCGAATATACTGAATTCCAACGCAATCCAGCATGCCAACGCAAGCACGATGCCCATCTCTATGCCGCCTATTCTGCTGGATACATGCGGAATATGGCCACCCTCAATGTAGGGTTCACCAGGCCTCAGTATGATATAGAAATTGCGATCTGCTATTACCAGGCCGGCTTAATCTGCCAGTACATTGACCAAACTTATGGCTTTGACAGCTTGATCCAGATGCTGCAATTGTACAAACAAGGCAAGTCCGATGCTGAAGTTTTTTCCATTGCCCTGCATTGTACCTTATCTGAATTTGATGAACGATTTGGAAAATGGCTGCAGGAAAAGGTATTCCAACGTGTCAATGTATTCCCTGCGATTTCTTCCAAAGAATTTGAAGAACTCAAGCTCAAAGACTCAGATGAAATCGTGCAAAGCGCAGAAATATATCAAAAGCTCGCACTTGGATATTTTCAACAGCGCAAATTTGCCGATGCAGAGATATACGCTGCGCAAATCATCAAACTTAGCCCCAAACAATCCATTGCCTATGATATTTTAGGCCAGATTGCATTCCACAATGGCAAGGCTAAAAAAGCAAGGGAAACTTTGGAAAAAGCTGTGAGCTTAGGATCCCAAAACTTTGATACCAATACCATGCTGGGAATCCTCTATCTCCAAGAGAAAAAAATCAATGAAGCCATCAAAGCCTTTGAACGCGCCAAAGCCGCATATCCCAATTATGTTGGGTCCAATACCCCATACCAACTTTTGGCTAAAATCTATAAAGACCAGGGCCAAAAAGACAAAGCAATCCAAGAATTGGAAACCTACGTACACTTAGAAGGCAATGATTTCAAAACCCGCATGATTTTGATCAAAGAGTACATTGCCATGAAAAAATATCGTAGGGCCGCTGAACTCGTTGTAGAAGCCAGAGATATTGTGCCATTGGATGCAGATTTGCAAAAATTGGTCGAGCAAATCCCAAGTGAATTTCAGATTTGGAAAACCAAAACCAAAGCAGAAGAGACAACAAATCCAGGCGAACAAAAGCCTGGCGGTGAGCAAGCAACAGGGCAAAAGCCTGCTAAGCCTGGCGATGAGCAAGCCACAGGACAAAAACCAGCCACCGATCAACCCACAGGTGGCCCATCTACGGCCGATAAACCAACAAGCGACCAACCAGATCAGGCAACTGCATCTGGTGACGAGCCTGGACAAGCAACTCCAGCCACAGGCGGCAAATCAAATCTTTCGATCGAGATCTATGACAGCGAAGACCCTGTGCCGGTAGGCTCCCAGACGATCTATGTGATCTCGATCCTCAACACAGGTGATGATGTGGAAGAAGACATTGTCCTCGCTGCAGAACACAGCAGGAATCTCGAATTAATCCGTGTTCGTGCACCCATGACCTATGAAGCCAAGGCAAATCGCATCCAATTCAAGAAAATCTCCCTTGAACCCAGCCAAAAAATCGTGGTCATGATCTCCTGCCGCGCATTGCGACTAGAAGCCGGCAAATCCCAAGAACACGCATTCTTGCATATGTTTCTTAAATCCCCAACCATTTCCACCCCTGTGAAAAAGACCGAGCCAACCAATATTTATAAGGAATAGATTGGTCAGAACGTTTTTTGGGGAAACTAACTACTCAGTCAGTCAACTAAGTTTCTGTAGATCTTATGGTATGCTGCATCATAAACATCAGCATAGCCGTCATAATTTCTGTAGATCTTATGGTATGCTGCATTGTAAACATCAGCGTAGCCGTCATACGTGAGCAATTTGTAAAGAGACCAACGAGGCAACTCAACCATGAAAAACTAGATACGTGTCAAGCTAAGCGATAACATGACGATTCTTTTTTAACTATTTATCTATCAAAATGTTATTGCTAGCTTGGCACGTATGACAGCGACGACTACGACTTCATTTTTTCAAAGAACTGCTTGATTTAGCTTTCCAGCTTAGTACCTAGGATAATCCACAGAGCAATTCTATCTGAAGGAATTTCTATGACAACTGGTATCTTAATCGCTATTTTTGTGAGTTTATATACCGCACATTTAGTGCTGGATTTTGTGTTATCTCGCTTAAATTTGCAACATGCATTACAATATCGAGAGCCGCCAGGGCCGTTTGCCGGGCATATTTCCTTAGAGCAGCATCAAAAAGCTCTGGCGTATCATAAAGCTTATTATGGCTTTGATATGGTGGAAACTATTTTCCATGCAATTGTTTTTTTGGTGTTTATCTATGCAGGCTGGCTGAATACTTTGGATGCCTGGCTCTATGGATATATTGGCCATGAGATCCATCGCGGAGTCGTATTTTTTGCAATGCTTGCTGTTTTCTCGTGGATTTTAGGCCTGCCTTTTTCCTGGCATTCCACGTTTGTGATTGAAGAAAAATTTGGCTTCAACCGCCAGACTGTAAAATTGTGGATCATGGATCATATCAAAAGCCTGGGTCTGACCTGTGTGCTTTTGGTCCCAGTGGCGTATCTGCTTTTGTACTTTATGAAAACCACAGGCGCATTTTGGTGGATTTATTGCTGGGGATTGATGTTTGCCTATTCCTTGCTCATCACCATGATTTACCCGGTACTGATTGCGCCGATTTTTAATAAATTCACTCCACTGCCTGCTGGCGAGCTACGCACAGGCATTGAAAATCTGGCTGCAGCCACGCATTTTCCATTGGCTAATATCTATGTGATGGATGCCAGCACTCGATCCAAACATTCCAACGCATATTTTGCAGGATTTGGCAAAACAAAGCGCCTTGTTTTATACGATTCCTTGATCCAAGACTTTGGAACAGACGAAATCCTCACCGTTGTAGCGCATGAAATCGGCCATTTTCAGCACAAGCACATCATCAAACAGATGTTCATCGGCCAATTGCTATACCTGGGATTTTTCTATGTACTCAGCCTGGGGATGAGCCATCCAGACTATGTATACCCAACTTTTTGCATTGATCCATTGCGAATAAGCTCTTACATGAGTCTGATTTTGTTGGGATTCTGGATTTCTCTACTTTTGCCATTGCTCTCGCCTTTCTTCAATCTCTTAAGCTGGCGATTTGAAACCCAGGCAGATCGTGCATCTCTGGAAATGACACAAAAGCCAGAAGCACTCAAGACCATGCTGATCAAACTGGCGGACAAAAATCTCTCGAATCTCACTCCACATCCGTGGTATGCCCGATTCCATTATTCCCATCCGCCCATTTGGCAAAGATTGCAAAATTTAGGATTGGCGTAGCATTCCTGCATATCTTGTTCAGTTCATGATTTTCTGATCGCTTTGCATAATCGTCTTTGTGGAATCCCAAAACCCACTAATGGCCAGAGTGAGTAGGTCAACCGAAAACCCTGGCCATGTTAATAGAATCAGAAAAAATCAAAACATTGAAACAAGTTTCAGACAAACTACGATATTTATTTTACGGAACGATAATTTTCTTTACTTTTTTCTGGCGCAAAGTATACTTGAGGTAACTATTATGTTTTCTCTGATCAATAACTAAGGAGACCAACGATGTCCCAAAAATTAAATTCCAAAGAAAAAGATAAAAGCAAAAGTGCCAAAGCAAAAACCCATAAGACTGACAAAACCAAAACAAAAACTAAAAAATCCACCACCAAAGCCAGCAAAAAAACAAGTGAATCAAAATTGAAAAAAACGATTGCTGCGAAGCCCAAAACTGCACCAAAGCGAAAAACTTCTGTGGTGGCAAAATCCCCAAGCGCTGCTTCCAGAAAAGAAACAGGGATCAATCCAGAAACCATGCCAGGGGAGCCAAATGTTGTTATGCCAAACACTTCTGCTGTTGCAACACCCCAAAGCGCTACGCCTAGAAAAGAAACAGGGATTAATCCAGAAGCGCTCATGTATTATCAAGACCTGACTCCAGGGGAGCCGAAAAAATCTCCGTTCATTGGTACACAACTCACGCCGTATAAGCAAAACCCAAAGGTGCAAGAATACATTCAACAGCATAGCAAGGCCAATTTGTATCTAGGCAAGCGGCCGGTCATTCCTCGTGATCAAAAAGTCTCTGGCTGGGGCGACGATGTGCCGTATATTTTGTCACGGGAAGCTAGTAAAGAGCTGCCTTCTTTTACTTTTGTGGGAAGGCAAAATATGTTTGAGATGCTCGAAGATCAACGTGCCAATGCCCGGCACACTGCCTTAATTGGCATGCGAAAAATGGGAAAAACTACGTTTTTAAAGCGATATTATGATTATTTATTCTGCAATTCCAATGAAGTCATCCCATTTTTCTATTCGTTCATGAACCTGGATGAAAAAAGAGGCAGTAAAAA
>JAKLHB010000207.1 GCA_022710345.1 Planctomycetota bacterium | reverse complement strand
AAACACTTGCATTTCGAAATTTTGATCTCATGCACGTGCCATCCTATTTTTGGCTGGTTACGGAAACGTCTGGTTATCATCCGCTTATTTTTATCAGGAAGTCACATGTCAAAGCATCCGAGCAATATGCAAGTTATTTTTATTGTGCCCAGCGCAGGGACATCCTACTATTGCCAAAATTGCCTCAGAGATTATGCATGGATTCGAGGGCTGCGAGAGTTAGGAGTAGATGCTGTTTTAATCCCAATGTATCTTCCTGTGCTAGAACACATAGAACATTCTCCAATTTTTTACAATGCAATGGAAGTTTTTTTACAGCAAAAATTGCCTTGGATTCAAAAATTTCCGGCTTGGATTCATCGTATCTTAAATTGGCCTAAGCTATTGCAGTGTATTTCACGTAGCGCAAATAGTGCAAGCAGCCATGGTATGGAAGAGCTCACGCTTTCCTTGCTCAAAGGTGCTCAAGGCAATCATCACGTACAATTAAAAGAACTTTTGGATTACCTAAGTCAACTCACTCCTACACTGGTGCATCTTTCCAATGCTTTATTGCTTGGCTTAGCAAAGCCTATTCAGCAGTCTTTGCAAGTGCCCGTGATCTGTTCGCTACAGGACGAAGATCAATGGATCAATCCTATGTCAAGCGAATATCAGCCAATCCTCTGGAATGCCTTAAAAGAAAAAGCAAAGGATGCCGCAGGTTTTATCAGTGTGAGCCGATATTATCGTAACTTCATGCAGCAAAAGCTCGCTTTTCCAGATGATCGTGTCGAAGTTATTTACCCTGGTCTGGATCCCAACAGCATTTCAGCAACAGGCCCCCAAATGCAACCTCCCACCATCGGATACCTTTCTCGCTGGTGCAGCAGCCTTGGGTTGGATCAACTCATCCAGGCTTTTTATCAACTCAAGCAAGAGCCTGCCCTTTCAAATCTTAGACTTATGGTAATCGGAGGATTTGCCAAAGAAGATCAAGCCATGCTTGCCCAAATTCGGCAAAATCTTGTGGACATGGAGTATGCTGATGCTGTAGAATGGAAGGACAATTTTAGCCAAGCTGCACGGCATCATTTTTTCCAACACATCAGTGTGCTTTGTGTTCCTGCTCCTCAAGGTGAAGCCTTTGGCCTCTATCAACTAGAGGCTTGGCTGCATGGAATTCCTGTTGTAGAGCCAAATTTGGCCGCATTTGCTGAAATTGTTTCCTTGGGTCAAGGTGGACTTTTGTATGAGCCCAATGATTCCAAAAACCTTGCTCATGCTTTACGGAATATCCTCACTGATCCAACGTATGCACGTATGTTAGGCCAAAATGGACGACTCGCGATAGAAACAAAATTTTCTGTACATTCGATGGCCATGCAAACTATGGCATTTTATAACAAAATCTTACAAATGGAGAACCGCAAGTGAATCCTGAATATCGCCAATATTGTGAAGATATGTTGCCTCAAGTATCTCGAACTTTTGCCTTGGGCATTAGTCTTTTGCGAGACCCATTGAATATTCAAATTGGGGTGGGTTACTTAATCTGCCGTATTTTAGATTCTGTAGAAGATACCAATGCAGTTGAAGTGAACATTCGATATTCTCTTTTGCAAAAAATGGCAACCCAACTTTGCCAGCCAGCTCGGGCATCCTTACTCTCTGAAATTCAGGCTGCATTTCCACTTAGCCAATTCACGGGACCAGAATATGAGCTTTTGCATAACATTCATCAAGTGATGGGCATTTTTGATGCATTTCCCAAAGAAGTGCAAGAATCCATTCAGACATGCGCTTTAGAAATGGGCCAAGGCATGGCCAAAACAGTAGAAAGAGAACATAACCATCAGTTGCCTGGGCTGAAGGATGCTGCTGATTTAGAGCAATATTGCTACTATGTGGCTGGCACTGTAGGCCGGCTCTTGACCAAACTCTTTGCACACGATCGCAGTAGTATCACTCCAAAAGTCAAGCAAAGCCTCATGGAGAAAGAAGTTGCCTTTGGCTTGGGTTTGCAGATGACCAATATCCTAAAAGGCATTTTTGAAGACCATGCACGCGGAGTCGTCTATGTTCCCCAAAATATGATGCAGAAACACGGACTTAATTTTGATAATATTTTAGCACCTGAAAAACAGCAAGAGGGCCGAGGCCTGGTCATGGATATGATCGCGCTCATCCTGCCTTATATGGACAAAGCAATCGAGTATACGTTGCTCATTCCTACCACAGAAAGTGATATTCGCCTCTTTTGCGCCTTGCCTGTGCTTTTTGCATTGAGAACATTACGTCTTGCCAAAGAGCATCCAGAAAGCGTCCTCACCGCAGAACCTTTGAAAATCAAACGAAAAGAAGTCAAAGAATTGCACCTCGAAGCAGACCGTTGTATCATGGAAAACGACCGTTTGGCTAGATTATTCAGCCGCGAAAGAAGTGTGGAACTCTTCTAAGATTTCGTTATTTTGATTTGATGATAACGTTTTTTGGACAAACTTCACAACAAGACTTATAGCAAAACACCATCAGCATAGAAAGCTGATGGTGCCTTTTTTACTTCTGTCCTGGTCTCCAAGCGACTACGCGGCCCATTGCGGATTCCATCTCAATTCCACGCAATGGAAAAAAACCGACCCAGCATCGTTGGTTGTTGAGCTTATCAATCTCTCCACCAATATTTTCGGCATGAACCAGGCGTTTTGGGAACAGCTTGAGGTGCATGACCTGGTAATATTCATCTTGGGGGAACATTTCATCCCAAGCTTTGTTGTATTTTGCAATGAGCTTTTTTTCCGCTTCTTGGAATGCTTTTGGGTGCCAGGTTCGGATGATGGTGTTCATGGGGTGGTCTGCGCTTCCGCAATCCACTCCAATCCACTTGAATTTCATATCCAATGCCCATTGATGGAATTTTGGATCCGGCCCTGGATGACGAACAAAATAGCGAACTTCATCAGATTCTGCTTGATCCCAAGCATATTTATGATAGCCAGTATTGATGATCAGAATATCGCCAGCATGGATGTCTGCTTTGCTCATCAATAAGTCTGGAGAATATAAATCATAATCACCAACATCATTCGAAATATCCACCACAACACCTGGGCCAATCCATTCGTCCATGGGAACTTCTCCAATGGCTCTGCCTGCTGCATAAAAATGAATTTCACCGTCCATATGGGTCCCGACATGGTTGCTGGTGGTGATGATTTGTCCATTGGCACCCTGGCCTATATGAGCACCTGCAATTCTTTTAAAATATTGAATGCCAAGGGGCATATAACTTGGCCAAGGTGGTGTATGAATGCTCAAACGTTGTGTAAGATCAAACATTTGCAACGATTGCATGGTTTGAAAAAATTCTTGCTCGTTCATAAAATTCCGCACGAACTTCTGCTAAAAACAGAAAATGCGGCCTCAATGTTTTTTTTCTAAAATAGAAAACTTAGTAAAGTTAAAAAAAATTCTTTTGAATATGTTCATTCATTTTTTTAAGAAACTTTTGATAAATTCTAACTTATTGCTCATGCAAATCCTTTACAAAATTATAGCGGGTCTTCAAAAAAAGTAAAGCAAATTGCTTTTATATGGTTCTTTGTTTTGCTAAAGAAAAAAATATTGCTTTTGGGTAAAAAATATGTTTAACTGGCCTATACCTTAAAGGCTGCTGCAAATCATGCAAATCAAAGGATGGAGTTTTGTGCGAAAAATATGACGATGATGTTTTTAGTATTTTGGAAAGCAGATGTTTATGGCAAATGAAACAACAGTGCAACAGATGGCTGATATTCTCAAAAGCAATCCCAAGGATATCACTGCTTTTAAAACCTTGGAAGCAGAATATCAGCAATCCCGTAATTGGAAAAAATTGTGCGAATTATGCCAATTTCGGGCTGATTCCGTGAAAAATGAAGATGCTACGGAAGCGGCTCGGCTCTTTTTCAAAAGTGGTGAACTCCAGGAAAAAGAGCTGGGTGAAAAAGAAGCAGCACGAGCATCGTATCATCAAGCCTTTCAATTACAACCTAGACAAAAAGCTTATGGTGATGTCCTGGCTCAATTATATTGGAGCGAGGGCAATTGGCCAAAGACATTGGAAATTTTAAAGAGGCAAGCGGATTTTTTGTCTAAGGTTGAAGACAAAATTATAGTCTTACTCAAGATGGCCTATTTGCATCGAGATAAGCTGCAGAATAAAAGCGATGCTAAAAAAACTCTCGAACAAATCCTGGAATTGGATCCAAAACATAAAGAGGCTTTGCAAATGCTCGAGGCCTTGTACGCAGAAGATAAGCAATGGCCTGAGTTGTTAAACTTATTGCAGCTTAACTTAAGAAATACCCAAGATAATGCTACTAAAGTCAAATGGTTAGAACGTTTAGCCAAACTCAGTGAAGAATTACAGGATTGGCCAAAAGCCATTGCTTTCTACAATCAATGGTTTGAATTAGCACCTGATAGCTTTGTTGCCCTGCGTTTGTTAGAAGAATTGCAACAAAAGCTGGGTAACTGGCAAGAATTGATTGGCGTACTCCAAAAACAAATGCGTTTTTTAACCAAACCAGAGGAAAAAAGCAAATGGTGGAGTCGAATCGCACAACTTTGGAATGAAAAGCTCAACAATATTGCAGAGGCAGTCAAAGCTTATGAGCAAGCCTTAGCGATTGAAGAAAGCGATGCTCTATTAAAAATTTTGGAAGATCTCCATCTATATCATAAAAATTGGGTTAAGCTTGTTGAAGTGTATCGTCGTCAGGCTCAGCGTGCTACGGATATCCAAATCCAGGTTGAATTATATTGTAAGCTCGGAAATGCATTTAAAGAACGATTGCAAGATTATGAAAAGGCCATCTATTGGTATCAACTTGCATATCAAAAAAAGCCAAAAAGTTTAGAGATCATAAAAATTCTGCAAGAATTATACATGCTTAGAAATGATGCTAAGAAATTGGTAGAAGCTTGCTACCAAGAAATTAGCATTGTGGGTGATGACAATGCAAGGCTTGCTGTTTATAACAAGATCGCAGATATTTATAAAGATCAAAAAGATTGGAAATCTTTGGCAAATGTGTATGAAGAAATTTTGCAAAAATATCCTTCCCATCGCAAGACTTTGGAAAATCTCAAAGCCATATACACAACCTTGCAGGATTATCCACAACTTTTGAAAGCATTGCAGCACGAAATTAGCATCAATGTTGGAAAGCTAGAGGCAATCCCTGCCTATCTAGCGAGTGCTGATATTCTCAAAGATAAGCTCAACAACGAGCCGGCTGCTATTGAATGTTATGAAAGTATTCTGAGAATTGATGCTACTCGTGTTGAAATTTGGCAAAAATTATACGAGTACTATCATCGTTTATCGAACTATTCCAACGTGATTGTTGCGTTGAACAGCATCATCCAATACGACTCTAAGCGCGCCGAAGACGGCTATTTTGAGGTAGCGACATTATATCGAGATGCACTCAAAGATCAAAGCAACGCAATCCAATATTTCAAAAAGGTACTCAAGCTCAATCCTCATCACCTAGCGAGCATCAAAGCATTAGCAGCCTTATACGAAGCCCAAGGCAAATGGCCTGAATATATTGAGATTATGAAGCAACGATGTGAGCTTTCTTTAGATGTTGCAGATATGATCTCTATTCATTTTGCATTATGCGCAGCATATCGTAATCTCAAGGCTGTAGAATTCGAAGAACGGCATCTAAACGAAATCCTACGATTGCAATTCAATCATCGCCAGGCTATCGCCGATCTCAAGCAATTATACGAAACTCAACAAAATTGGCCCAAATACGTTATGCTATTAGAGCGTGAAGCAGTTGTATTTGCTTGGCAGCTTGGTGATCTTTTGCAGCTTTATATGAAGATTGCAAAAGTATACGAAACTCAATTGCAAAGCAAGAAAGAAGCCATTCGTCATTATGAAAAAGCATTGCTCTTAGACCCGAATCATTTGGAAATCTTGGACGAACTCGAGCGACTTTATCAAGAAGAGCAAGACTACCGCAATCTCATTAGGATTAAAGAGATTAAGGTAAAACTTCTTAAAGAAACAGTTGCAATCGCTGCATACCATTATGAAATTGGACAATTATGGCATGAAAAATTGCAGCATGAAGACCTAGCGATCGCTTCATTTGAATGTGTGGTGATGTATGAGCAAGAGCATACCCTTGCTTGGAAAGCCTTAGAGCAACTTTATGCAAGCCGCCAGGATTATGAGCATTTAGCCAATGTTTATCTGCATCAAAGTCGGATGAGCCAAGATATTGCACAAAAGGTCGAACTTTGCTTAAAATGCGGCCGCATCTGGGAAGAAAAACTTGGGCATCCTGATGCTACACTATATTACGAAGAAGTGCTGCGTATCAATGCGCAGGATGAAACTGCCATTGCGCATTTGATGAAATTGTATCGTCAGCAAGAAAAATGGACCGAATTAGCCGGAATCTATCAAAAGAAAATTGCCATTACCGAAGACACGCCCGAAATCATTCATTTAGGCTATGAGCTGGCTACAATTTATCGTGAACAGCTCAAATCCTTATATCAAGCCATAGATGTTTACAATGATATTCTTTCCCTCAATGCTTCTGAATTGCAAGCGGTTTACGCACTCAAAGATTTGTACAATACCTTAGGCAAATATGAGGCATTAGAACAAGCCATCCAAATGGAATGCAAGCTCATTCAAGATGTAGAAAAGCAAAAGAAATTAGCAGTCCAAATGGGTGAAATTTGTGAAGAAAAACTCTTAGATTATCCTACTGCCATTGCTCATTATGAAACTGTTCTGCAGCATGATCCCGCATACTTAGATATTATTAAAGCATTGCGAAGGTTATATTATAAGATTCAAAATTATCCTGCAGTGGTCAGCACGCTTGATATGGAACTAGCTGCTTCTGCAGATGACCATATTGCATTGCTTTTTGAAAAAGCGTCTTTGTGCCAAGAACGGCTTCTTGAATATCCTAGAGCGATTGAAGCATACGAACAAATTTTGACGTTGGATAATACTAACCTCACAGCATATCGAGCATTGTATGCAATCCATGCCCATCTCGAAGATCATGCTCAAGTTGTTAAAATACTCGAACGGCAAATCCAAATTTCTCCGCCTGATAAACAAAAGGAACTATGGACGCAGAGTGCCCAAATTTTAGTCGAAAAATTGCATCAAGATGATGCTACTAAAATATGCTTGAGGACCGCATTAAAGCTAGATATAGCATACCAACCAGCCCGTAGTATGCTTGAAGTGCTGTATCGCCGTCGCAAAGAATGGACAGAGCTCATTGCATTATACAAGCAAGAAATTGTGTTTAACAAAACACCAGAGAGACAAGCTGAGCTCTACCATAATATGGCCAGGCTTTGGGAAATAGAACTAGGCCAATATGAATATGCATTGGATTGCTACCATCATGTAATTCAGTTGGAACCCCATAATTTGATCGCTATCCAAGGAATTCAAAAAATATATCAATTGCAAAAACGATATGCTGAATTATTGGATGCGTACCAAAAAGAATTGGCTGTGCCAGACATTGAAACTGAACGACGGATTTGGCTCTGGCTAACATGCGCAGAATTGCAACGCTATAATCTCAGCAATCGTGATGCTGCAATCCGCAGCTATCTTGCCATTATCAATGATCTCAAGCTTGACCCCAATAACCTGATTGCAATTCGCGGGTTGCAAGATTTATATGAAGAAAAAGAGCAATATAAAGATCTGCAAATCATGCTTTTCAAAGAACTTGAGTTGCAAAAAGACCCCAAGCGCCTTTTAATCGTACATCTAAAATTGGCAAGTTTAATGGAAGAAAAATTGCAAAGCCTGGATGTTGCAGCAGAGCATTTCTCTGAAGCACACCTCTCAAGGCCCAAAAATTTGCCCATTTTACGTAGATTAAAAAAATTGCTGGCTTTGTGCAAGCGTTGGGAAGCTTATGCAGACTTAGTAGAAAAAGAGATCGAGATTTGCACCAGACCGCCTGATTTGCTTCCTTTACATCGAGATTTATTGGATGTCTATGATACACAACTTTCTAATTTAGATAAAGCAATTGCACATGGCGAAGCTGCTCTTGCACTTCAAGATGATCAACTCGATGTTATCATAAAACTAGAATCGCTATATCAGCGTAAAAATGAGTCAGCTAAATTAGTCAGCGCATATCATAAAGAAGCAGAACTCAAGCTGAATGATACAGAACGTCTTATTTTCCTATACTCGGAAAGTGGCAAACTTTTATTCAATGTGCTCCAAGATTTCCCAGCAGCCAATACATGCTTTGAAAAAGTCCTCAAACTTGACCCAATCAATAAAGATGCCATCAGCACCCTGATCAAGATTCGCACCAATCTCAAATGGTGGGAAGACTTGATCCGCATCTATGAATATGCAGCGAAAATCAATAAAGGCGATGGAGAGATTATTTCATTGCATCTTAAGATTGCTGAACTTTGGGAAAAAGAATTCCAAAATGATGCACGAGCATTGCTATCATATCAAATTGTGTATAGCCTGGATCCCAAAAATTACACAGCAATCAATGGAATGCGGAAAATCTTCGAACGTCAAAAACGTTGGGGCGATGTCATTGAATTTCTCAATGCAGAAGTGCAATTGGTTGAAGAAAAGAAAAAGCCACCTTTGTATCTAAAAATGGGCGAATACTGGGAAGAAAAGCTCAACATGCCGCATCAGGCACTCACTTGCTATCTCAAGGTCATGGGACATGGATTTCACCGTCTCACAGCCGAAAGGATCATGCG
>JAKLHB010000206.1 GCA_022710345.1 Planctomycetota bacterium | reverse complement strand
TTTTGGATCCCATCAGCAAAAAAGGCTATGAACTGGATTGCGTGTGCGATCTTGACCCAGCACAGTTGCCCTTAAGCGATCTGCCTGTGGCAAAGATTGACTATACGAGCGCAAATCTGGCTAGCAGCGCCGCAGGAGCAGCACCTGCCCAACCTGCGATGCAACAAACAGGGGCATTGGAGAATCCAGCAATGCCGCCTGTGCAAGCAACGTCTCCCCAATCAGCAGCCTCTGCTGTTGCAAAATGCCAGGGCATGCTCGTCATCGAGGTTAAAACAATCAAGCAAAAAATCAGCCTAGCCCAAGCCCAGCATTTCATCAAAGGCTTGCAAGCCTTACAACGCCTTTATGGCCTGACACAAATTTACGCCATGTACCACGCCCAGGCTGGCTTTGCCAAAACAGCGGCAGACAAGCTCATGCAGCACAATATCATGGTGATCGAATACGCAGAGACAAAAGCAAAGGCCTAATGTTAGTTGACCAATCAGCAGTCCCTGCTGTTGCAAAATGCAAAGGCATGCTTGTCATCGAGGTCAAAACACTCAAGCAAAAAATCAGCCTGGCCCAAGCCCAGCATTTTATCAAAGGCTTGCAAGCCTTGCAACGCCTCTATGGCCTGACCCAGATTTACGCCATGTACCACGCCCAGGCTGGCTTTGCCAAAACAGCGGCAGACGAGCTTATGCAGCACAATATCATGGTGATTGAATACGCGGAGAAAAAAGCGAAGGTCTAGTGTGATTGAATACGCGGAGACAAAAGCATAATGAATGTTATTCAGTCCAGAATTGAGCAAGTATTGAATGCTTCATAAATGAGCAATATAAGGCATAAAGCATAACGACATTGAATGTTACTTTCCGAGCTGAAAGGGATAAATTGGAATGGATGGCCCATTGCACCAATTGGAACAATATCGTTCTCAGATTCAAAGCCAACTGCAACTATGGATGCCTCAAGGGGATCGCAAAACTCCAGTGATGGATGCCATGCGGTATGCAGTTCTAAATCCAGGTAAGCGTTTGCGGCCCATATTGATGCTCGAAATGGCAAAGCTATGGAGAAAAAATTCCGAACTTATTTTGCCATCTGCTTGTGCCGTGGAGTTCATCCACACAGCCTCCTTAATTTTGGATGATTTGCCCTGCATGGATGGGGCTGAAATCCGACGTGGGCAGCCCACAGTGCATCGTGTTTTTGGAGAGGCAACAGCCATTTTAGCAGCCTTTGGCTTGATCCTTCATGGCTTGCAGACAATCCATCAAAATGCCATATCTTTAGGGATTGCCAAAAGCAAAATAGGCCGTCTATTCTCAAGCATCTTGCAAAAATTAGGCATCCAAGGCATGATTATGGGCCAAAGTTTAGATTTGCAAGCAGATACATTGACCTCCAGTATGATTCCCTATATTAACTATTGCAAAACAACAACCTTGTTTGAAATTGCAATTGAGATCACAAGCACTTTATGTAAGTCTAGCAAACTTCAATTGCAAGAAGCATTGTTATATGTGCAAAATCTTGGTCAGGCATTTCAGCTTTTGGACGATTTGATAGATATGCTAGGCTCTAATATTTTATCAAATAAAGATTTGCAACATGATCAATGCAAAAGTACATATCCGAGGATCTACGGTGTTGCTGCTACATTGGAAAATATCCAAAATTTGGTGGAAAAAGCAATGCCATTGTTGGCAAAAGATAATCTTTTATATTTTCTTGCCCAAGATATACTTCAACAGGCAAAAAAATTATCCTGATTCTAACGAATTTTTGTGAGACACAAGAAAAGAAAAGAATTTTTTCCTTGCCAAGAAAAAATCTTGTGGTACCATAAAAATAAGCCTATAGTTTTGGCAAGCAAAGGAAAAAATTATGAAATGGGGAATTATCATTGTTTTGATGGCGTTCTTCTTGACCGCCCTATTTGGTCAGGCTCCAGCCAAAGAAGCTGACAGTCCAAAAAAAGTTTGCGTCATTTCTCTCAAAGGTGATATCTTTGAGCCTTTGACTCGCGAAGTACTCAAAAAAATGCAACGTGTGGAGCCAACTCAGATCAAGGCAGTGATTTTAGAAATAGACACTCCAGGCGGATTGGTGAGCGCAGCTTTGGAGATTTGCCGGCAGATCAAGATATTAGAAGAATCCAAAATAGAAGTATATGCCTATATCACTGGCTTTGCATGGAGTGGCGGTGCGCTCATAGCATTGGCTTGCGACCGAATTTATATGATTGAGCAAGCCTCGATTGGATCTGCCCAAGTAAAGGTCATCACACCAGTTGGGATGGAAGATGCGGACGAAAAAGCTCTTTCAGCCATGCGTGCCCATTTCAGGGCATTTGCAGAACATCGTGGCTATCCCAAAGCATTGGCTGAGGCTATGGTAGATCCAAGCCTGGAAGTTCATGAAGTGCATTATCGCGGAGAGCGCTTTTTTAAAACTGCACCTGAGCTTTTGAAAATGCGGGGAGAAGTACAAGAAGCAGGGCAAATCATAGATCGAGGCATTGTTGTGGCTTCTGGCAAATTAGCAAATTTTACGGCTCAAGAAGCCAAAAATTTTGGCTTTTGCAAAGCGATTTGCCAAACTCGTGCTGATGTGCTCAAGGAAGTCAATCTCAGTGAACTCGAGGTTGTGGAATTCAAAAGCACATCCGAAGATATGTTGATTAATTTTTTAACAGACCGCTGGATCCAAATTTTTTTGATTGCATTAGGTCTTTTAGGGATTTTTATTGAATTTTGGACACCAGGCTTTGGTGTACCAGGTATTTTGGGAGTTACGTTCTTAGCACTTGCATTTGTCGGTGGATATTTGGCAGAAACTGCTGCGGTTTGGGAAATTGTTTTGTTTATCATTGGATTAGCTTTACTTGCAATTGAGATTTTCATCATCCCAGGCTTTGGAATTGTGGGCATCACAGGCATTATTTGCTGCCTTTTGGGTATTTTGCTATCGTTCCAAAATTTCATTTTGCCTAACAATGAAAGCGAAGTGAATGAACTTATGCAAAATATCTTCAAACTTACTTTAAGCCTTGGTATAGATATTATAGTGATTTTTGTTTTGATTCGGTTTTTACCCGAAGGTGCGCCATTGAGACGGCTTTCGATGACAACCGTGCAAAATGTAGAAGATGGCTACACAGTTGCAATTCCAAGCTTTCAAGATTTAGTTGGCAAAACAGGGCTTGTAGTTGCGCAACTGCGGCCTGTAGGCAGAGCGACCATTGATGGCAAAAGTTATGATGTTGAATCTCAAGGAGATTTTTTTGACATTGGCACACCTGTCCGGGTGGTTGAGATTCAAGCCAATCGGATCATTGTAGATCGCATTTCGTAGATTGTGTGAATGGTTCACTGCCTATTTTCAGAAGGATTGTACTATGGCATTTAGCTTGATTGCGCTTATTTTTCTTATTGGACTGGCTTTGCTTGTATTGGAATTGTTTGTCCCAGGTGGCTTTATTGGCTTCATTGGAAGCGCGGTATTAGTTACCAGCATCATTCTTGCTTTCTATTATCATTCTCCAATCCATGGCTTGAGCCTTGTGGCAATCACTGCGGTGATCATTCCTATGGTCATCATTTGGTGGCTCAAGAAAATTTCATTGAACACATCACAAAATGTAGAAGATGGATACTCTGCAGAAGATGGTAGCTTAGAAAGCTTGGTTGGACAAAACGGAATTACCATCACCATTCTACGTCCATCAGGAATTGCAAAGATCAATGGTCGCAGAGTGGATGTGACAACAGAAAATATCGTATTAGAACCCAATACTCCAATCCAAGTAGTCAAGGTGGATGCCAATCGTGTGATTGTGCAAGCCACAGGGCCAGCTCAAATTGAAGAATAACTTCGTGTCTTTTGATTATAACGTTTTTTGGGAAATTCATACACAGGCAGGTTTTCTAAAGAGTTGTCAACTGACATACTAGCTTCCAAAAATTCGTTATATTAAGTATTTTTGAATTTAACTGTTACGAAAGGTAGAGATCAATGATTTCCTCCTATATTCCTTGGATTCCACTTGCTGCAAATGAATGGATGGTCGCGGTGTGGATCATTGTTGGCATTTTCGCGATCATTCTCATCAGTCTATTTTTAAAGTTTGGCTTTCTATGGCTTCAAGCATGTGCATCTGGTGCGCGTGTGAGCATGGCAGCCTTAATTGGAATGTGGCTTCGCAAAGTTGACATTAGCATCATTATTGGCAGCCGCATCATGGCTGTAAAAGCCGGACTTGCGAATGTCACCACTGACCTTTTGGAATCTCATTATCTAGCGCGTGGCAATGTTCCTAACGTAGTCCGTGCTCTCATTGCAGCCAAAAGTGCTGCTATTCAATTGCCATTCCAAAAAGCCGCAGCCATTGACCTTGCGGGCCGTGATGTGCTGGAAGCTGTGCAAACCTCTGTTAATCCAAAAGTCATTGATTGCCCAGAACCAAGACCAGATCGCACTACCATTGATGCTGTTGCTAAAGATGGCATCGAAGTCAAGGTAAAGGCTCGCGTAACTGTGCGCACGAATATTGATCGCCTTGTTGGCGGTGCCACAGAAGAAACAATCATTGCTCGTGTTGGTGAAGGTATTGTAACAACCATCGGTTCCTCTACTTCATACAAAGATGTTTTGGAAAATCCAGATCGCATTTCCAAGATTGTATTGGCCAAAGGATTGGATTCTGGAACAGCTTTTGAAATCTTGTCCATTGATATTGCTGATGTGGATGTTGGTAGAAACGTTGGTGCTCAATTGCAGGCTGAGCAAGCTGAAGCAGACAAGAAAATCGCTCAGGCCAAGGCTGAAGAGCGTCGCGCAATGGCTTTTGCTTTTGAACAAGAAATGCTTGCTCAGATTCAAGAAAATCAAGCCAAAGTGGTCTTGGCTGAAGCTGAAATCCCACAAGCCATTGCAGAGGCATTTGCTTCTGGCAAAATGAGCCTAATGGACTACTACAAGCTTCGCAATGTAATGGCTGATACAACCATGCGTTCTGCTATTGCTGGTGATCCAAGCACGAACTTCAAAATCTAATCTAGGGAGCTTGTGCTATGGACATAGAAACCATCCTAAGCATACTCTTCATCGTTCTTTTTGTCGTGATTCCATTTATGAAGGAAATCATGCAAAAGAAATCAGGCAACGACGAAGATGAAGAAACTCCAAAAGCAGGCGAAAGAACAGCGCAACAAATCCGTGAATACTTGGAACGAATGCGAGGCAATGCTACAGACGCTTCTACACAATATCGGCCGCCAAGCACTCGCCCAAGTGGTGCTCAAGCAGGCTCTACACAACCAAAGCAAAAACCTGCTAAAAAAGCAGCACCTGCTGCCCAAAAACAATCTCAACCTGAACCTAAAAAAAGTTTGCCTGCGTTGACTCCATCTATTCCAGAAATCAAGCACGCAGAGCATATTGAAGTGCCAAAACCTAATATCATCCATACCATTATGGTGGACACACGTTTTTCTGATGTTCAAAAAGCTTTGATTTTTCATGAAATCTTTCGTCGTCCTGCAGTCTTAGAGGAATCTAAAAAATAGACAATAACGCAGCTTCAAGCTGTAAAAAGTTTTGTGAGGATATACAATGTTAGCAACTTTCCTATTGCAAGCAAATCCTATGGAATTGATCAAATGGGGAATCTGGATTTTCCTCGGTGTGATTATTTTTGTTGCTGTGATTGTTTTGTTAAATTTTGGCGTGCTTTGGATCCAAGCAGCCTCTTCTGGTGCCAAGGTCTCGATGTTTAACCTCGTCGGGATGTGGTTCCGTCGCGTCAATGCTGATGTGATCGTCAATACACGTATCATGGCTGTAAAAGCCGGCCTACAACTACCTTCAGACTTACTCGAAGCCCATTATCTTGCACGTGGCAATGTCCCGAATGTTGTACGAGCATTGATCGCAGCCAAAATGCAGGCATTCCATTGACCTGGCAAAAGGCCACAGCCATTGATTTAGCAGGCCGCGATGTTTTGGATGCTGTACAACCCTCAGTTCGCACGAAAATCATTGACTGCCCAGATCGCCGCAGTGGCAAATCCACAATTGATGCGGTTGCCTTAAATGGTATTCAACTGCGAGCCAAAGCCCGCGTGACTGTCCGCACGAATTTGGATCGCGTAGTAGGTGGTGCAACAGAAGAAACCATCATTGCCCGTGTTGGTGAAGGCATTGTAAGCGCTATTGGTTCCTCTGTTTCCCACAAAGACGTACTTGAAAACCCCAATCGTATTTCTCAAGCTGTATTGGCCAAAGGTCTTGACTCTGGAACCGCGTACTCGATTCTATCCATTGATATTGCTGATGTGGATGTCGGTGAAAACGTAGGTGCCAAGCTTCAAACAGACCAAGCCGAAGCTGACCGCCGTGTGGCTCAAGCCAAAGCTGAGGAACGCAGGGTAATGGCTATTGCACAAGAACAAGAAATGAAGGCTCGTGTACAAGAAAATAGGGCCAAAGTTATTTTAGCCCAAGCTGAAGTACCCAAAGCTATTGCACAAGCCTTCCGCGAAGGCCACATTTGCGCTGTAGAGCAAGCTCACAAATAGCTATAACGTTTTTGATGATCGCTCAGAAAACATTGCCTTTTCCGCCAATTGCAGCAGACGCTATCGGCTACTTTCTGGCATGCAAAGCAACTTAGCAAAGAACGTACGTTGTTTTTGCATGTTTTCTGGGGCGCTGCTGAATTGGCATACGTTAGAATCAATCATGATTGTTCATGTAAGGCGGCCTTATGGTCGCCTTTATACTAGCTTTTGAGAATTGTCCTAAGAAATTTTCTTATGAAGAAAGCTGATCGCGTATGGAGCAAAAAAAGTACGAACTCAAACAATTGCCGAAATTTCATGGCCGTCCAGGCCCATTATTGTTCATTATATTAGATGGAGTTGGAATCGGGCGCAAAGACAAAGGCGATGCATTTCATCTAGCCAATCCGACCAATCTTCTGACTTGGATGGAACAAGCCAAGCAAAACAAACTGTTTGTATCTCTACAAGCACATGGCCAAGCTGTGGGATTACCTTCTGATGAAGATATGGGAAATAGTGAAGTGGGGCACAATGCCATTGGTTCTGGCCAAATCTATAGCCAAGGATCAAAATTAGTCAATGAATCCATTCTTTCCGGCAGGATTTTTAAAACCCCTGCATGGCAAGAAATCGTCACAGCCACAGGCAAAGCTGGCCATACGGTCCATCTCATTGGTCTATTATCTGATGGAAATGTCCATTCCCACATTGACCAACTGTTTTGCATTCTGGATGGGATTGCCCAATCCAATGTCAAACGTGTGAGGATCCACCCATTGCTAGATGGCCGAGATGTGGCCAATGATTCTGCTTTGCTTTATGTAGATAAGCTTGAACAAAAACTAGCCAAGCTGAATCGTGAATATAGCATGGATGCACGTATTGCATCGGGTGGCGGCCGTATGTATGTGACCATGGATCGCTACTATGCAGATTGGAAAATGGTGCGACGTGGCTGGAATACACATGTCCGTGGAGTTATAGAGCCAGAAGACATCACTTCTCAATATCCTGGATATTTCAAAACTGTCCACGAAGCCATTGAAACAGCGCGCAGAGTGTATCCAGATAAAAAAGACCAATTCAACCCGCCGTTTGTCATTGTGGATGAACATCATCAGCCCATTGGGAAAATACATGATGGCGATGCTGTGATCAATTTCAACTTCCGCGGAGACCGAGCCATTGAAATTTCAGAAGCCTTTATATTGGAGAATTTCAAAGGCTTTGAACGTGTGGAACATCCCAAAGTCAAATATGCAGGCCTGCTAGAATACGATACCGAAATTCATTTGCCACCCAAATACTTGGTTCCTCCTCCAGATATCCGCGATGTAGCTGCCCAATACCTAGGTGCCATGAAAGTCTCTAGTTATGCGATTGCTGAGACACATAAATATGGGCACGTAACCTATTTCTGGAATGGCAACCGCAGCGGATACGTTTATCCTGAATTTGAAAAATACGAAGAAGTGGCATCTGATGCTAATGACATGATCGAAAGCCATCCTGAGATGAAGGCCAAGGAAGTCACCGAGAAATTGATGCAAGCCCTGAGATCCAAAAAATATAAATTTCTTCGCGTGAACTATGCGAACGGCGATATGGTCGGCCATACTGGTAACATTCAATCCTGCATCAAAGCTGTGCAAACCCTCGATGCATGCCTGCCTCAAGTCATCACTGAAGTTTTGCAACAACAAGGCATTGTCATCATCACCGCAGATCATGGCAACGTAGAAGAAAAATTCGACAAACAAGGCAAGATCAAAACCAGCCATACCCTAAACCCAGTCCCATTCTTTGTCCTAGATAGCGCATATCAAGGCGAATACACTCTCAGCACCGAAGGCATTGCAAAACCCGGCATTGCCAACATGACAGCCACATTCCTCGAATTGCTCGGCTTTGCTGCCCCAGAATTCTACGAAAAAAGCCTAGTGCGGTTCCAGGCGTAACAACCTTCAAGCGAGTGTTGCGTTCACACACAACACTCGCTTGCATTAGGTATTTACCTTAAAAAATTTTCATATCACTATTTTTTTACAATTTTAAAAAATGGGCGCAATTGGGCCTGTATATCGTTGATTGGTTTGCTCTTGAATTCCCTGATTGGTTGTGCTCTGTGTACTAGGTCGTGTTTGCAAACTTGATGCAATAAAATAAAGGATTAGATATAATATCTACCTCTGAAATGTAATATTTTCAATAAAGAAAAAAGAGAGGTAGATATGCCGAATACTATATCAAGAAATGGACTAACAGTCAAGCAATG
>JAKLHB010000205.1:5547-8919 GCA_022710345.1 Planctomycetota bacterium | reverse complement strand
AATACAGTAGCCTTGGCACATGGCGAGCGCTAAAGCCTCAAGGTGTGCCTTATTTTGTATATCCACACGGTATGCTCGATCCGTGGTTCAAACACCAGTATCCATTGAAACATCTCAAAAAGTGGATGTATTGGCCTTGGGCAGAATATCGAGTCTTGCGAGATGCTTGTGCTGTCTTGTTCACAAGCGAATATGAGAAACGCGCAGCCCATCAATCCTTTTGGCTATACAAATGCCATGAAGAAGTGGTTCAATACGGTATTGTTGATCCAGTTTTGCCTCATGAGAGGCTTTTATATCAACATTTCCCCAATTTGCAAGGGAAAAAATATATCTTATTTTTAGGTAGAGTGCATTCCAAAAAAGGCTGCGATCTTTTGATTCAAGCTTGGGCGCATGTATTTCAAAACAATCCAGATTGGCATTTGTGGATCGTAGGACCAGATGAAGAAGGCTGGGTTGCTACACTCCAAAAACAAGCATACAAACTAGGTCTAAGTCATCAAATTCTTTGGACCGGCCTTGTGCTAGGTGATCTAAAATATGCGATTTTGCAAAATGCCAATGCCTTAATTTTACCTTCACACCAAGAAAATTTTGGGATTGTTGTAGCCGAAGCATTAGCGTGCTCTGTGCCTGTGTTGATATCCAAAGCAGTGAATATTTGGCAAGAAATTGCCAACTACCAAGCAGGATTTGTAGCACCAGATACTTTAGAAGGAACCGTGGAATTGCTTCATGCTTGGCTCAATACACCAGAAATGATGAAGCAAAAAATGCGTGAAAATGCGCGTGCTTGTTTTGAACAATGTTTTAGTATGAAGCATGCTATTGCCAGTCTGTTGGCAATTTTTGAAAAATATGGAATCCATCAATAAGCACAAAAATTTAGAGTAGAGAGGGCATAGGATATGCAACGCTGCTTCATTTTGTTATGTATAGCTTGTATTTGGCTTTTCTCTTGCACAGAAACAAGATATACCCGAGCAAAAATTTTGCTTCTGGATGGCGAATATGAAGATGCTTATTTTTTTGCTGATTCCCTGCGCAGCGAGGATCCAGATAATCCAGAATACATACAAGTATGGGAAATGAGCAAAGCCAAAGCAGGTGAAGAATATTTGGCAAAAGCAGAAAAATGGGTTGCTAAAGACATTCATACAGCGTATCATTATTATCAAAAAGCCAAGCAATTCCTCGGAGAGACAGATGCAGTCCAGCGTTTAGGGCATAAATTAAATGTCAATCAAAGCGATGTAGAAATCGCCATGAACAAAGCCCAGGAATGGATGAGCCAAAAACGATGGATGGAAGCCATTCAATACCTCAAGACATTACAACATTATCGCAATTCATATCCAGAATTAGAATCCTTATATATAGCCGCTCAGCGGCTTGGCTATGAACATCATTTGCAGCAAGGCATCGCATATTTTCTTGAAAAACAATATGAAAAAGCCAGCGCAGAATTTCAGATTTGCACAAACATTCGAGGCAAAGATTCTGTCGCATTGCAATGGATCGAAACGAGCAAAGCGTATGCAATCGCAAACGCGCAAGCTATACGAGCCAAGCAACTGATTCAAGAACAGCAATATAGCTTGGGCTATGAAGCAGTGTATGAAGCTCAGCAAGTTTTAAAGAAAATTCCGGTCCCATATCAGGAAATTACGCTGATTCAAGAAATCGAGCAAACTCTGTCTCAGGCAAGACAAAAATGGTGTGAGCAGATCTATGAACAAGCGAAACTAGAAGCCAGCCTCCAGACCAAAGTAGGATATCTCAATGCCCTCAGACTATATCGGACTTGCTTGAATAAGATTGCTTCGTTTCAAGATTGCGAAGCACAAATTGCACAGATTGAACATCAATTAGCACTTTTATTCTATGAGGAAGCACAAGGTTTGTTTCAATTTCCTCAACTAAGATATGTGGGACTTGCCACGCAATGCTTAAAAGAAGCCCAGCGCTATGATCCGCATTTACCCAATCTAGGACAAGAACTACAAACTGCTTTGGCTTTATGCCATGCAAAGCTAGGCATCACCATTCAAGTAGAGGTTATGAATGGCCAAGATTATGGTCAAGAACTGCAAAATAGTTTAGTCCAAAAAATTCAGGACAGCCAGTATCCCTTTATCCAAGCTGTTTCTGGTGCTCAAGATGATTTAAGCCAGGCTTATCGCGAAAAAATCACTGCAATTCGGGCTTCAGCAGGCGATGTTCCTGTGCAGATCTATCGTTTACACCTCGAAGTATTTGCAAACGCAGCGGAAAAAACAGGTGAAGCTTCTTTATTTTCAAAGGTTTCCGAATATATTGCACGTGAGCATAAAATAGAATCCAGCGCGTATGGACAATATCTAGCAATGCAAACTTTCCTACAAACTAAGCAAAGAATGCTCTCAGGGTTATCTGAAACTTTGGAAACACAAGTCCAAGAGAGGCAACATCATTTATCTATGGCTGAACAGCAAAAGAATACAGACTCTCGTGCCCTTGCGTTAGCAGAATCACACAAAGATGAAGTACAAAGCCGTCTCAATAGCGTGCAGAGACAACGCAATGAAGTTTGGGACAGAATCAAACACAATCAACGCAAAATTGCAGACCTCAATGAGCAAATCGCGGAATATCGAAGAAAAGCAAGCACAGCCCAAACTCCGCAGGAGCGAGAGCGTTATTTGCGCCTAGCAGAAGAATGCAGTCGAGAACGAGACCAATTGCAGCATTACAATGAGTTTGAAGGACAACGCCGCCTGAGCCAATTGGATTATCAAGTCCGTCAAGCCCAAAGAGATATTGCCCAAGCTGAAGAAGAAGTAAGCCGGTGTAGAAGACAATATCAATATAGCGTGGAAGAACATCGTCGAGCAGAGCAAAACTACCAAAATGCTTTAGAATCTAGCCAAGAGATTCAATCTGCGTTGGAAAAAGCGAAGAGGGAGGCATCTCGCCTGATCGCCCCATCTCAGCAAGAACCCGTACCCATTAAAGCTGGCTACACGTATACCTATTATCCATTTCAAGTCTATGGAACAGTTTGGGTGAGAGGCTATCTCATAGAAACTGCGACAAGCCAACGTTTGCTTCCTTTGGAAGTACGTACCGAAGAGAAACAAGAAGACTACAGCCAACCTGATGTAAAACAACGTGATGCCCGAGATTTAATCTCTAAGACCGAGCAACTTCCTACTGCTGCACAATTTCTACATCAACTCCAAACAAAGACCTCCCAAAAGGTACAATCCACCCTGTGTAATTTTTTACAACAACACCATGAAAGATATTGGCAAAATGCTCAAGCTGAGCTAGCCAACCAACATACTTGGGAAGCAGGCGAGCAATTGTCACTCTTTTTATTATGCCTGG
>JAKLHB010000205.1:0-5448 GCA_022710345.1 Planctomycetota bacterium | reverse complement strand
AAAATGGCAAAATGCCTGAACATCCCGAGGCAAAGGCAAAATTGCAGACTATTTTAGAATTGCCTTGGCAATAAAGTATGGACTGGACATCAAGCTGGCATCAAGCTAAAGACATTGTTTGAGAAAAAATATGAAATTACTTTCCCAATTTGATTTTTCTGATTTATTGCAAGAACTCGATGTCTTGCGAGATTGCAGGCTCTGTCCCCGGCATTGCGGGGCTAATCGGTTGCAAGGACAATTAGGGTACTGCCGCCTGGATGCTGGATTTAGCATTGCTTCGATCACCCTGCATCTAGGCGAAGAACCTGCTTTAGTCGGCAGATATGGAATATGCAACTTGTTTTTTCCACATTGCAACCTTCAGTGCATTTACTGCCAAAATTGTGAGATTAGCAGCAATATAAGCACATCAGGGTTGACTTATCAGACCTATTCTTTAACTGAAATCCTGGAAAAAATTTGTGCATTCTTAGATCAAGAAATTCCTATCCTTGGCTTTGTATCCCCTTCGCACTGCATTCCCCAAATGAAAATCATCATCAAGGCATTGCACAAGCTCGGCAAAAAACCTACGATTGTGTATAATACCAATGGGTATGATGATGTTCAAACACTCCGTGATCTGGAAGGGCTGATTGATGTATATTTGCCCGATTTCAAATACATTGACCCAGAAATTGCCCAACAATACTCAGGTGCAAAAGACTATCCGCAGATTGTGAAGCTTGCTTTGCAAGAAATGATCCGGCAAAAAGGCACTTATGTTGCAATCAACGATGATGGATATGTGGAAAGCGGCCTGATCATTCGCCATCTTGTGCTACCTAATTTGGTGGAAAATAGCCTAAAAATCTTAGAATATCTGGCAGAGCAAGTTTCTACGGATTTGTATATTTCCCTAATGTCTCAGTATTATCCTGCACACAAAGCATACTCTGACGATCGCTTGAATCGCCAAATCACTGCAGATGAATATGAAACCGTGGTCTCCAAGATGCACGAATTAGGCTTTTATCGAGGCTGGATCCAAGAACCCAGCAGCCATCGTCTGTATCGCCCAGATTTTAAGGCACAAAAACCATTTGGGGTTTAACCGTTTCAGTTAAATGAATCAAAAATGTTGGAAGGCGCACAACCGGTTTCTAACCCCAGGCTATGTCGACTCTTATCGTGTCCTGAAGGGACACCGGAAAACCTGGCATTCTATCAAAGAGAACTTTTATTTCCGAGCGAATTTTTTTTGATTGATACAGATTAAGTATCTTTTTTTAGTATATTCTAGCATAACAAGTTAGAATTTCCGAAAATCCACTATTTTATTGAATTGCAACGTGTAACATAGAGATAGCCAATTGGTTGATTGGTGCATCAAAAATTTGCTTGACTTTTTACCTAGTGTATCATTAAACTTTGACTGATTATATCAGATTTGGACCGCTATGTCAGTTGGCAACTCGTTCCAAAATCGGACTGCGCCGATTCACCAAAATCGGACTGCGCCGATTCAGCAGTTTCCCAAAAAAGATTATCATAAGGATTCTACATAAATGCAAGTGCATTTATTTGAAAAGCTTTTAGCAAAGGTAAATTCATGCAGACTACTGCGATCATTCATTTTTTTGATCATCGCTTTGATCCCTTGACTGAGCTAGCCGGAGTTCCTTTGGTGCATCGAGCCATGCTCACAGGCCAAAGAGCAGGGATATATCGTTTTTATTTACTCGGTGAGATGCAACCTTCGGCTGAAGAGTCATTAAGACAAGACCACCGCATTAAATCTCGATGGACTTGGCTGACAGATTTTACTGAACTAACTCATGTTCATGGGCCTCTATTCGTGTATGGAACATCTGTGTTGATGCACGCTAAGGCATTGCAAAAATGTTTAGAAAATACCCAAGAAAACTGTGCTTTGTATTCCAAAGGACAATTTTTGGGTTTAATTTTGACTAAATTTGACAATGTTCCATTTTCAAAAATTTTATCGAATCTTCAAGAATTAGAATCATACGCAACTACTTTGCCCAACAAAGAATTAGAAGGCTTTGGATGTATTCTTGCAAAAACAATTCCAAAAGCTGAAAAAATACTCCTGCATAGTTATGCATCGTCACTGGATGGGATCGTGGATGTATGGTTCAACCGGCCTGTAGGAAGATTGATCACGTTGCCCTTAATTCGCGCCAAGGTCAATCCCAATACAGTGACGATTGTTTCTGGGATCATTGGCCTGATTGCAGCAGGCTTTTTCTTAAGCCAAGGATATTGGCTGACGATCTTAGCTGCCTTACTCTTGCAATTTTCTGCTGTGGTGGATTGCATGGATGGTGATATCGCACGACTCCAATTTCGTGAATCCCAATTAGGCCGTTGGCTAGATATCGCAGGAGACAATGTGGTTCATGTTTTTTTATTTTCAGCATTGATGTGGAGAGAGTATTGCCGAGCTGCGAACAACATCCCATTGATTTTAGGTGGACTATTGGTTATAGGAACGATCATTGCCTTTGCGCTGGTGATATATAGCCAAACCAAGCTCTTAAAATATGCCCAACAAGGGCAAGTGTCCACAGCATTAGCAAAACTCCATGACTGGATTGATCGTATGACTTCCAGGGATTTTACGGTATTGTTGATCCTTGGAGCAGTTTGGGGTGATCTGTTGTGGTTCTTATGGCTCGCTGCAATTGGCACTCAAGTATTTTGGATTTCTTTGTGTTTCTATATTTTAATGATTTTTCGTAAAGTAAAAATATGAAATTACTTAAATATATATTACTGTTTTTTGGCCTTGGGGTCGTGATTTGGCTTATTGTAGATACAGGTTTTGACAACATTCTGGCGCAATTTCGCTGGCTGGGTATGAACAGTATTTGGTTTCTGTTGCCATACTGCGCTGTGTATGCTTGTGATTGTTATGGTTGGAGATTTTCTTTTGCCAGGCATATCCACTTGCCATCTTTTGTCAAGATGTTTCGAATTCGACTTGCAGGAGAAGCAATCAATTACACAACACCTGCTGCGTACATCGGAGGAGAGCCTTTTAAGGCATTGATGCTTAGCAAAACAAATGTACTTTTAAGCCATAGTCTAGCCTCTGTTCTCATTGCCAAATTTTTGATGACCGTGGCTGAGGTGCTCTTCATCATCATTGGCATTCAACTCGCATTTTTAAGTTTTGCCAATCGAGATCTTTTAATCGCTCTTATCATTGGATTGCTTTTGTTTGGTGGCGTGCTTTGGTTATTTTTTCTTCTCCAGCGCCGGGGCTTAGCCAAGTTCTTGAGCAAAGGAATTCAAAAAATACGAGTGGCCCAACAATGGCTTCAGTCTTATGAAAAGGCGATTGCTGAATTCGATATTGTGCTTGCTCAGTATTATGAAGAAAAAAAACAACTAGGCATTGCATGCTGTTGCTTCTTTCTAAGCTGGTGCTGTGGTTCCATGGAAATATATATTTTTTTAACCCTCATGGACCAACCGTTTCAATTGTATCAAATTTTTGTATTAGAAGCCTTGTTTGTGTCCATCAAAGGAGCAGGCATGATGGTGCCTGGATCAGTCGGAATTCAAGAAGGCGGGATCGTGGCTACCATGGTATTATTTGGTTTTGCAAAACCTTTAGGCGTGACTTTTTCCATTTTGCGCAGGGTACGAGAAATCATTTGGATTGTCATTGGTTTATATTTTTTCTCGCAAGAGTGGGATAGTAGTATGTATGCAAGCGCTAATGAAAAAGCTCAATAAATTTGGAGCAGCAACATGCGCGATATATATTGGTATTTAGCCCAAGGCCGTCACGATCCTCATCATCCTCAACAAAAGCAAGCACACCCTTATGATTTCGTCAGTCTATCAGGACAAGTGCAGAGGGCTCCTATTGCTGCATTGACACATGATCACAAGAATCCAGAGGGGCTAGATGGGGCTTTGGAATGCCAGATCGTGCTTTTATCTCCATTGCATATTGGCAGTGGCATCTATGCTTTTGCGCACGACTGCGGATTCCAAGAGCAAGGCGTTGTGCAAGGGATTGCCAGGGATCAGCATGGCCCGATTATCCCTGGCTCTTCTCTCAAAGGAAGCATTCGAGCCACATACGAAGCTATTACGCAAAGCTGTGTTCGTTGTTATAAAAGCAGCTACACAATACAATGGCACAAAGAACGTAACAGAAGCAAACTGCCACAGCACTTGATCTCTCATATACGCCAAGACTCTGGAAATATGAAACTCATGCCAATTTTTCCTCAAAAATACAATCAATGCCGTCATACGCATGAAGCTACTCATGTTGCTCTATGTCCGGCTTGTTCATTGTTTGGAGCAATGGGGTGGCTAGGCAGGGTTTCATTTTTCGATGGAGTGATTCAAGAAGAAAAGACAAAAAACAAGGGGCCTATTTTTATTCCCACGCTACAAAGTCCACAAGCACATCGTATTGCTCGTAAATGCCTCATTTCAGGCACACAAGGAACATTAGAAGGACTAGAGGGACGAAAATTTTATTATCATTCTTCCAAGACAAGAGGAAATTGCCCTTGGGATTATGTCGAGTATGGCTCTATTTTCCAAGCTAAAATTCAATTTCATAACTTACTGCCACCTGAGCTAGGCACATTATTCATCGCAATGGGGATTCAAGAACCTAGCCATCCTATACTTTTGGGAGGCGGTAAAACCATTGGATTTGGCCGTGTGCGTATGGAATTGATGCGTATGAGCTTTGTTCAAAGCATTACTATGTGGAATGATTCTTGTCAAGAATTTGTCGGCACTGCCTTAGATCAAGAAATCAAAAAATACAAAGCATTATATTACCAAGGCTGGAATGCCGCCTACATTGACGGGTTGAAGCAATATCGAACCATTGTGAATGAAGCGGTTGGCCAAGCTTATAAGTAAGTCACTATCGTCAAATAAAAAATGCGCCTTACTCAGTTTGAATTTTGGCGCAGGGAGTTTTTATGAAATTATTGAAAAGACTTTTGTTATTTTTGTTGGTTGGAATTTTAGCTTCTATAGCTGATATTGGGAGTAAGTTCGCAGTATTTTCTTCCCTAAAAGGCATTATTTTTGTCCCAGAATTGATATTGCAAACAAAACCTGTGGAAATCCAACAGCCTGGAAAAGAGATTTCCCCAGCATTGCACAGTCTCTTGACAGCCAATGGAGTCACTATTTCAGAGAGTGCTGTTGTACAAGAAGTAGGTTGGATGCCCAATGAATGGTGGATTGTGGATTATCAGGGTCGGTATTTAGTACGTTTGAAAAATGACTTATATGTTTATCGCAGTATAACCAAGATTCCGATTAATTATGTTGCTATTGGCCCACGACTTTTTGCGTCATACGACTATAAACCATACAATTGCATCCCAAACTTTTTTGCCATTCGATTGGCTTTTAACATGGGCGCGGTTTGGAGTAGCTTTGAAGGCCAAA
>JAKLHB010000204.1 GCA_022710345.1 Planctomycetota bacterium | reverse complement strand
CTGTGCAACGTTTTTGGGAAGAAGGTCAAATTGCTGGGCAGTTGGAACACCCCAATATTGTCCCAATCTATGATATGGGCATGGATCAGCATGGGCAAATTTTTTTTACTATGAAATACGTGGAAGGCGAATCGTTGCAAAAACTATTGGAGCGTTTAAAAAAAGACTCTATGCTTAGGCAAGAAACTTGGTCATTGCAACGTATGCTACATATTTTCCAAACCGTTTGCTACGCCATAGATTATGCCCATAGTAAAAAAGTGATCCATCGTGATCTTAAGCCAGAAAATATCATGCTTGGCAATTTTGGAGAAGTGATTGTGATGGATTGGGGCTTAGCGAAAGCCATTGGACAAGGCCATGAAATCTTGAGCAAAGATAGTGTCTCTACATTGCGAAGCCAGGGTGGTTTTAAAACAATTGATGGCAAAATTGCAGGCACCCCTGTCTATATGTCTCCAGAACAGGCGAAAGGAGATGTAGAGCATTTAAATGCAGCTTCTGACATTTACTCATTAGGCTCGATTTTATATGAGATCATCACTGGCAGAAAAGCAGTAGAAGGCAATCAAATTTATATGATTCTGCTACAAGTGTCAGAAGGTAAATATCGCCCTATTCCTCAATCAGGCCTTTGGGGAAAAATTCCAAGAGAATTGAGATGCATCATTCAAAAAGCATTGCAATATAATCCACAAGATCGTTATGCTAGCGCTCGAGAATTTGCCGAAGATATCCAACGATTTTTAGATGGACGGCCCGTAAAAGCACATCATTATTCATATCAGCAGCGATTATCAAAATTTATTTATCGAAACCACAGAGAGCTTGTACTCATCTTCATCACAGCTTTTTTGATGACAACAGGGTTTTCTTTATGGTCTTATTCGCAGCAACAGCATGTAGCAGATGGTTGTGTTCAGCAAGCAGACTTTATTTTGCAATCTCATAAAAATACATTTGAGCAACTCAATAAACTGCTGCAAAAACAATTGACCCCTGCTGGTGCTTCTACTAGGCCACAAACCGGTGTAGAAGGGCCGAGATTTGAGCTTGAAGACGTAGCCTCCAAAACAGCCGTCCCTACACAATCAGCTTTAGTAATGCCTTTGGAAGATCCTATGATTCGTGATTTATATCAGCAAGCCAAACAAGCTATATTCCTCAGTACGAATAAATACCACGAAGCTTATGAAATTGTAAAATGCCCGGCTTGCAAAGTATCCCTTGCTGTATTTCAGGAAAAACAACTTGCAATATGGCAGCAATTACTCCAGCTTGCAGAAAGTGTGAGAGATAAAGCTGGCATAGAAATGGCGCAAGAACAAATTCGCCAGCTCAAAACATCGAAGCAAATTTTGGAATCTACAAAATAATTCTCTGTCAACTATTCAGAATGAGCTATCTGAAATTCTCGTGCAAAAAAGTCTATGATTGGAGTTTTTTATGTATCGCATACGCATTCCCATTGGTATAGGTTTATTAGCTTTGATGGCAGGTTTAGTATGCATTGATTTTTATACAAAAAGTTGCTATGCGACTTCTTTAGTGATTATGGCTTTAATTTTAGGAGCCTTATGGGAATTTTACCAAATCATGGCCAAGCGGCAATACATACCATACACCATTCTTGCTATGGGATGTGCTTTTGTCGGCCTTTTGCTTTATGTTTTTTCGAGAACAGCGCTAGGCATGCCTGGATTGATCACTACATACGAAATTTGGATTGTATTGCTTATTTTAATGAGCACTCTTTTCAATGCCAATCAAGAGAATGTGTTGGAAAGCACATTTTGCACTCTATTTGGGCTACTTTATTTATATTTTCCACTGAGTTATCTGCTTAAAATTCGAATGCTTGGCTTGGACAACAGCTATGGTCTCATCTACTTGTTTTTTACAGTGCTTGTAGCAAAAAGCATGGACATAGGTGGTTATTTGGCTGGTAAAGCATTTGGCAAACATAAGCTTTTTCCAAGTGTAAGCCCTAAAAAATCTTGGGAAGGATTTTTCGGTGGCTTAATTCTTACAATTGCGGTCACATTTGCCTTTATGCATTTTTCAAGAGTTATCGCTCTTGTTTTCACCTGGCCGACTGCATTGTTCTATGCAGTCATCATGGGAATCCTTTCTATTTGGGGTGACTTTTCTGAATCTTTAGTGAAACGACGTTGCCAAGTGAAAGATTCTAGCTCCTTAATCCCTGAATTTGGCGGCATATTGGATATGATGGACAGTTTAATTTTTACTGCTCCATTTTCATATTATTGCTTATTGCTTTTGAAAATCCATTACTAAGGCCATCAGTATGATTGCAAAAGTCAATACATTTCGTAAAAGAAGGCAATTTCATCATTACAAAAGAAGGCAATTGTTATGAAATTATATAAGCTGCTTTGGATTATTTTTTGGGCATGCTTGCCCTGTTTTGTCCTAGCCCAGAGTGAATTAGTAGCCAGCAATTTTCAAGATGCAAAGAACCTTCTCAAACGTGCCTATCAACTAGAACTCGCTCAAAAAAATGAAGAATCTCTGCGCTATTATCGGGCTGCTCTTAATTTTTTCGCTAGCAATCTCACGCATAGCAAATATACATTGGCCATTCATTTTAACATGGGCAATATTCTGCTCGCACAAAAACAATATAACGCTGCTTTACAACAGTTTCAAAAGGGGTTGCAGTTAGCAGAGCAAATTGGACATGAAGCTCAAAAGGCGCGTTTTTGCCAATGTTTAGTCACAACCTATCAACAGTTAGCACAATTGTATCAAGAAAAAGCTAAAGATGGTCCTTCCATAGAAGGCTTAGATTTTGAAGTACGTGTGCTTGCCCTTCAAATCACAAGTGATACCAAAGCTCCATTGACACCTAAAATCATCGCGACTCAAGTCGAAACTCAAGAAAGCTTTGAGCTCAAAGCAGGGGGATATATCTTTCCTGGTAAGTATCAGTTTCAGATCGAAGTGCCTGGCTTTGAACTAGTCACATTCAGCGATACAGTTGCGGCTATTAAGGATCCTTATACGATTCAACGTCAATTGACCACTGCTGCACGGGCAATTGAGCTCAATATCACAGGGGAATTTCCTGTTGGTGAAAAAATTGATGTGGAAGGAGTCCTAATCCAAGGCAAAAGTGCGCGTGAATCTACTTGGAAACCAGGCCAATATGAAATTTCCATACAACAGCCAGGATATATGCCTTTGAAAGACACCATCACGATTCCTACTGGTCCAGGCCCATTTTTACTAGAACGAGTTTTGGTAACAAAGCCCAGGTTAATTCAGGATATCAAAATTAGTTATGATATACAGCCTCCTAGTCAACTAGGGCCATATAAAGTAGCCATTGCAACTATTGATCAGCCTACTGAGGAAAAAGTCATCAAAACAGGCGATTTGCTGAAGCCAAACTGCTATTTAGTTCGTGTGTATCAAGAGGCATATAACACGGTCGAGCAAAAGAAATATATTTGGCCAAGTGAAGGCCCGGTTTCTTTTGAATTTGAACTACAAGCTAAGGAACGATTGATCGAAATTAATATTGAGCATGATGTAAAGCCGATGTTTTTAGCTCAATGGAGTTATTCATTGATTGCGGAAGTCCCATCTTCTCGTTATGATCCCAAAAAAGTAAAGCCTGGAGTTTATTTTTTTGAAATTCATCAGCCTGGCTATTTTTTTGGGCCAAGACAAAAAATATATATCGAGCCATCTGAAAAACCTTATGTAATCGCAGCAAAGTTAATTGCTAAACCTCGAGCTTTTGCCTTTGAAGTCATGAATGAATCTGATGGCAAAATTGTACCAGTCCACCAGCTCACTTTGAATGGCAAAGAAATCAGACCTCAAGAAACATTTGCATCCGGCCAAGAAGCCCAAGTTGTTTATAAATTCAAACAATATAAAAGTGTAGCTAAAAAAATACGAATTCTTCCGGGCGAAGGACCAATTTGCGAGAAAATGCCTTTAATTCCACTCAAACGATATGAAATGAAGGTACGCAAAAATTATGAAATGTTAGATGGTATATACTATGCGTATACATTTATAGCAGATGACCAAGAAGTAGAAGATTTGCATATTGAAAAAGAGCATGGTAAAGACCCAGTCACATATCATCTATGGCTTGATCCAAAAACATCTGCAATTCGGATTTATGGTGGCTATCTTTATACCAAGCGCACTTTAGCTCAATTGGAAACTACGATTAACCGTCTGACAAATATTGATATAAATAAGCTAATTGAACACCTTGACAGGAAATCAAAAGGCAGAGAAGGTCGGCGTGAATCTTTGAATATTGCAGAGCGATTGGTCCGCAACAGCAGTTTCCAAAATATGATCAAACAATGCTCTGTTACTGAAATCGAACAATTGATTCAAAACATGCACTCTTGGGATTTACTAGATGCTCAAGATTATGATAGAATGCGAGATTTATGCGATATTTTGGAAACACTAAAAACTCCGTAAGAACGAATTTATTTATATGTTATTCTTGTTACAAGGTTAAAGACTATGGGAATTGAGATTGAAACACCAGAAGCATTCTTAGAAGACTTTCAAGATCCAAGTTATTTTAAGACTTTTTTAGCGTACGTGCTCAAGCACAAGCCTACTCCACCAATCTTACAAGATCAAGTGCCTACTAGTGTTGGACAAGCTATTCAAAAAGCGCAAGCATGGCTTTGGCAGCAACGTGGTACAGAATCCTATTGGAATGCTAGCATTGAAGCCAATGCTAGCCTAAGTGCACAATTTATCCTCATGGCAAAGGGAATGAATTATCCAGACCACGAACGATATGCAGCACTATTTCGATATATACTTACCAAAAAAAATGCAGAAGGCCTTTATTCTCTTTATTATGGCGGGCCAGTGCATTATTCTACCAATTTATTGATTTACTTAGCAGGTCGTGTGCTTGGATATTCCCCAGATTCTTTAGAATTAAAATCTATTCATGAATATTTAAAAGCTAAGGATATTTTTATTCATACCAATATGGAAACCAAGTTGTTACTCGCTGTGTATGGCTTGATTTCCTGGGATTGCGTGCCTGAAATTTCTCCTTTGCTTCTCTTAATTCCCAATGAAGCTGATTTTACTATTTATTCTATTCCATACTGGGTTCGCACTGCGTTGGTACCTATGGCAGTCTTATGCCATCTTCGTTATCAATTACCCAATTTACATCTATCTCCGGACGAAATTCGAAATTTGCACCCTCAACACCAAGAATTTCCTGCATTTCAAAGTAAATCGCGAATTTTAGAATGCTTTATCAGCAATGTCCGCAAAGCTTATGCTTTAGATTCTGCTAGCTTATATCACCTTGCGTTGCGAAAATGTGAACAATGGATCATTGCTCATGAAGAGCCAAGCGGTGATTTTGGTGGCATTTATCCTGCGATGCAATATAGTCTATTAGGACTATATGCGCTAGGATATTCATTAGAGCATCCTGCTCTTGCCAAAGGCATGGCTGCTTTAATACGCTTTCAAACCCCATTGAGCAATACGTTGCATCAACAATCGTGTGTTTCCCCTGTTTGGGACACTGCATGGAGTCTGATTGCTTTGGATCGCTCAGGATGGAATATGGACACTTCTGACATAGATCGCATTGTTGAATGGCTTGTCCAAAAGCAAATTTTTGATCCTGGTGATTGGGCTATTGTCAATAAAACAGGATTTGGAGGTGGCTGGGCTTTTCAATTTGATAATGCCTGGTATCCAGATACCGATGATAGCGCAGTCGTGATCATGTCTCTGATGAAGCATCCTCACCCAGATTCTAAAGTGATCTCTGCCATGCAAACCGGATTGCGTTGGCTTTTGACAATGCAAAATCCAGATGGCGGGTGGAGTGCGTTTGAGCAAGGCGTGGATGATGACTACGTTGACATGATCCCATTCAATGATATGGGCAACTGGCGAGACCCTAGCACAGCAGATGTTACTGGACGATGTCTTCAGATGCTTGGAGAATTAGGCATCCCTAAAGAATCTGCTGCTGTGCAGAAAGCGATCCAATTTTTACGCAAAGAACAAGAACCTGATGGATCTTGGTTTGGCCGCTGGGGAGTGAACTATATCTATGGAACATGGTCGGTCTTAATGGGGCTTCAACATTTCCTAACATTGGATGATCCTTGCTGCCGCAAAGCCATTGAATGGCTTGTACGTATTCAAAGACCCGATGGAGGATGGGGTGAATCCTGCGATTCCTACATCCAAGGCAAATACATTGGACTCGAACAAAGCACTGCATCTCAAACAGCATGGGCACTTCTTGCCCTGATTACGACTACAAAACAACGTTCACCCTCTATTGAACGAGGGATACATTGGCTTTTGGAACATCAAAACGATCAAGGAACCTGGGATGAAATATATTTTACAGGCACAGGGTTTCCTAGACATTTTTACCTGCGTTATGACGATTATCGCCATTATTTCCCACTTTGGGCATTGGGTGAATATGCCCGGCTATCATCAATTTTTTAGGAGAAAAAAAATATGAAAAAATTATGGATGATGAGCATAATGCTACTCTTTATGCTTCAGCCTTTTGTTTCTGCCAGTATCATTTCACTGTGGAAAGGTGAAAATACCCTCACCGATTCTGTGGGAACCAACCATGGAACCGCAGTCAATGGTGTTACCTATACCACAGGTATAGTTGGAAATGCCATTAGTTTAAATGGCACAAATTATATTAAAGTTGGTCCTTCTGCAAGTCTCAAACCTACCAATTTTACCATTGTAGCCTGGGTAAATCCTGCTAGTTTGAGTGCAAATACGTGGAATACAGTCTTTGCTTGTGGAGCTTATGGCACGGATCCTATCCTAGGCGCTTCTTGGGATACCTATTATCTTGGCTTCTATGATGGAAGACCCAGATTACACACTTGCCATAGCTTTGGTGATTATAATATCACTGGCAGCACCACCACTGTGTCACTCAATACCTGGCATATGCTGGCTGCGACATTCGATGGAGCAAGCACCCGGTTGTATTTTGATGGAGCATTGGTCGCCACTGGTACTCCCAATGCACCGCTCTATTATGATCCAACTGCAATTCCTACTATCATTGGTGAAGATTGGAACTCAAATGCACCTGCTGGTATTAAATTTAATGGAAAACTAGATGAAATGGCTTTGTACAACAATGCATTGGCTACTGTAGAGATACAATATATGTACAATATCGTAGTATCCGACGCTCCGGAACCGCAAACTTTTATTCTACTCCTTCTTTGCATCACAAGCTTATTCCTCAAAAAAAAGATAATGTAGAAAAGCCAAATAGCAAAGCAGAATTTTTTGCTTTTTCAAATAAAAAAGGCTATGTCTTGAACATAGCCTTTTTTTCTAGCCTTGGTTGAAGGCATTGATTTGCCCAACTTAATATCAGTCAACCTAAAATTTCAAGTATTTTAGAAGAAGTTCAGAAATAAGTCGCATTGATTGATGAGCATGGATCGGCATTAATAACAAGTTGATTGAAAAAGGATAGCAAGATGTTAGAAAGATTAAGTCAAGAGCAACCATTGGCCAAAAGGATATTGTGGAAACTGGCCAAGACAGCATCGAATGGAGCGAAGCATGGAAATTGCTGAATGATATTGCAGATACCCAAACCAGCCCCGAATATCAATGCCTGGAGATTGTAGGGGTGATTCAGAAAACGCCAGAATTGATGGCAATAATACAAAAATCGCCAGAGATTGTGGCAGCCCTGGAAAAAACGCCAGAATTGATGGAAGCAGTTGAAAAAATACCAGAGATACTTTCTGTGCTGGAAAAAACGCCGGAGATTGCAGGTGTGATCCAGAAATCACCAAAACTGGTGCCGACGTTGATAGAGTTTCCTGCTGCAGCCCCAATTTTGCAAAAATTTCCCAACCTTGGCCCAATTCTGGGAAAAGCGTCAGAAATTGGAATGAGCTTTCTACGAGTGGCATCGTATACGTGTGGCAGGTTGAGCAATGACATGCTGGAGTTCCAACATGCTCAAACCGGCCTGGAGTTTGTGCTGATCCCAGGCGGGACATTCGAGATGGGAAGCAATGATGGAGAGAGTGATGAAAAACCCGTACACCAGGTCACGCTATCGCCGTATTTCATGAGCAAGACATTGGTGACACAAGCAGTGTGGCACAAGATCATGAACACTGATCCATCGCGCTTCAAAGGAAATGATCTGCCTGTTGAATCTGTTTATTGGCAGGATTACGTTGAATTTTGCAAGAAAGTCGGCCTATCCCTGCCCACCGAAGCCCAATGGGAATATGCCTGCCGTGCAGGAAGCAAAACTCGCTGGTGCTTTGGAGATGACGAGGCACAGTTGGAAGAATATGCATGGTATAATAAAAATTCAGACAACCAAACCCATCCCGTAGCACAAAAAAAACCGAATGCGTATGGATTGTATGACATGCACGGCAATGTATGGGAATGGGTTTTGGATTGGTATTCAGATTACCCTAGTAATAGTGCGGCGGATCCGGTTGGGCCTAAAGATGGCTCGTCTCACGTCCACCGGGGTGGTAGCTTGTACCTCGATGCTTCGGGCTGCCGCTCTGCGCGCCGCGACCGCTGGGGCGCGGGCTACCGGTCTGGCGCTTTGGGGTTTCGGGTTTGTGTTTTTGGGCTGAATTCCATCGGAACCAATCCACGAAAATAAAAGGCCCGGCAGACCAGGCCTGACTTCGGCATGCCCGATTCTCACGCGAAGCCCTAAAACGGGCATGCCGAAGTCAGGCCTGATGTCTGCCAAAACATAACCAAGAAGATGTGGCAGGAAATGAGAAATGCGTTCTTCAGAAATAAAGCTTTCTTTCCAGGGAACCGTGGCATAACTTTCCCCGTTTGAGGATGCGAGTAGCATCCTCAAACGCGCAGCGATTTTGCGA
>JAKLHB010000203.1 GCA_022710345.1 Planctomycetota bacterium | reverse complement strand
CATACAAGAGCCCATTCTTGTATTCAACTCAATCGAGAACCGCTGTAAATAAAAAAACGGCCCTTTTAAAAGGCCGCTTTTTGGTGTCAAACTTTAAAGTAACAAAGCTGAAAGGAATATAATGCCTCATTGAACTTTGAATTTGATCTCATTGCCTGTAAATTAGGATGGTAAAAGATTGAAAAATTTTTCCCTCTTTCATCAATTCAAATAAAATATCTGCAGCGATTATTGCACTATGGCAAGCCATGTAACATAGAGCTTATCCGCTTCCCAGCGGCCGCATAAGCAATAGTTTCCACTCTCATCTCTCTTGGCAATGTAAATGAGAAACCCTTTTTGGGTGGGAACAACCGGAGAAATTTCTAACCTGCACAAATGCATAAATTCATGAGCATTCACGCTCACAATATAAGCCGGAGTTTTAGGAAAATTATATGCAGAGGTATCAACTTCGATATGAATGCCACCAGCTCTTTCAACCCAGCCAACACCTGGTTGGGTTCTTCCAAAAAAAAGACGCATATTGCCTAAGACAATATGTTTTTCAAGATATCCAATTTGAGTTTCTATGCCGACAATATGTTTTTCAAGATGTCCAATTTGAGTTTCTATGCCCTTTCGATAATCCTCAAACCAGCTTTTTTGGAGGATTTCATAATGCTGGGATTCGACAAATTTTTTTGCAAGAAGCGATATAAAAAGTTGATCTACAAAAGCAGTAAAATCTTGGGCATTTAAAATTGAATCACTTTCCACAATTTTAGCAGTATGGACATCCACAATTCGATAACCACCATAGTATTTGCCCTCAACCTTCGAAATATGCCCAATCATTACATAAGCAACTCCTAAAGATTTTAGCCCTTGAGTATCTTGAGCACTAAGAGTATCTCCATCAGTAATCAATTTTTCTTGAATAACATCAATAAGACGGGCACGTTCTACAATAAAATATTGCTCTGCCTTCATGCGGTTTGTGATCAAATCAGTGATTACTTTGCCAGTGTCCGCAGGAGCATCGCCTTCTACTTTAAAAGCCAATATAGCTAGGCCCTTTTTTTCAGCTTCTGCATAAACCCAAGCAGATAAGCATATCATGAAACATGCTGTGTAAAAGATTTTCATTTTTGGTACCATCCTTTGAAAAAAATTAGACTAGGTTATAACATATTTCTTTACAGGAGTTACGCAAAATTTAAGAGCTTTATGAATTAAAATTTTAGAAGCTAAAGAAAGAATATCATGACTAGCAAAATAATATCTATCATCATCGCTCTATACCCGGTAGCACAATAAAATTCAAACTCGGCAATCAAATTTAAAATTTTTGCCGATTTTCTTTTGATTTTTTTTTGCTAATTTTGTAGTCTAGTACGCTAACTAATTAGGACGATGTTCTATCTTGAAATTTTCCACCACTTATGAGGAATGAAACGTGAAAGTCTTTAGAATTGGCTTTATTATTGGCCAGGGTGAAAAGGCATATTGCGTTGTTCCAAAAATTGTCAAAGGCAAGAGCCATCGTTGTTCTAATGGGAATCATGAGATGGATACATACTCAGAAAACTTAGTGGCTGGGTCTGGATCATCTATTTTGTACCAAAAATTTTTAGCACAACATGGTTCATACAGCAAGCTAGAGTTTATGATTTTGCCAAGTACAATGCACAATCCTGAGTTAACACCAGATCATTTGCCAATACAAGGCTGCGAAGATTTGCTTGCTTGTATTTTATCAATTGTCCAATATGCTGATGGCGAGGAAGATGCGCTGGTATTGGTTCCCTGTGCTCCTAATCCACAAGAAAGCATTGAAGCAAAAAAGCAACGTGTGCAGGATGTCTGGGCGGTTGCTGGTAAAGTGAATGCTTTTGCTGTGGTTCTTCCACAAGAAGAGGCTGATTTTCTACCTTCCATAAGTTGTAAAGAACCTTTGCGGCCAGAAGTATTCAAAAAAATAGAGCAAGTTTATACTGCAACAAAATCGCCAGTCATTGTTGTCAATGAATCGAGCGTTTTCTTAATGCAATGTCAGGCATTTTTGCTACATCTATTGGCAATAGCAGAGGATATTTTCGTCAAGATTGCCGAACTTTTGGACAAATCTGCCTGTTCTTTTTTAAAGAAACTTGAAGAATTGGAAATTTCTAAAAATTTGCAAAGTAGCCATGAAAACACTACGGATCAGCAACAGCTTGGAACATGGTTACAGAGCTTTTTGAATTTGCAGAAATTGCAAGCATTATGCGGTAGCAAGTCAATCAAAGAAAAGCTTGCCAATCAATCTGACTTGGCTACGCGATGCGCAGATGCATTGATGAACTTGTTGTATTTTTTACCCAGGCTTGAAAAATTAAAAAAACAGGCATCTGACATCCATCCTGAAGGATTGCATGCAGCAGAAGCCTTTGCTCTATTTGGTGCGATCAAGCAATTTTTCTTTAGCTTAAGCGAAGCAATTAGTGACGCAAAGCAAGAAAAAATATTGGCCTTGAGTAAAGTCAACGACATTTTGAATGTCCATCGTTTAGCAATCCAATTTAATGGCAATCCATTGCTGGAATTAGCCAAAGCGCTTGGGATGCACGGCGCATCTTGTGGCCATCAAACGCTGCACCAGTGTTTAGTAAGCTCTCAAATTCCCATAGAATTCAGTATTTTGCCTGAAGGCTGCTTTCAGTCGCTTTTAGCTTTTTCGAAAAAGCACGCCGATGAAGAAATTGCTATGGATGTGTTGGAGAACTTAGATCTAACTAGCTATCAAGCAAGTAAAGCAAAAACTGATACCTTGAATGATCCTGCAAGAGCTTATTTTTGCAAGATTTTGAGACATAAACAGTACAAGCACAAGCCTGAGGATATCGAAAAATTACGCCTACATATACATATTTTTGGAAAGTCAAGCAATCTCGATTCAAAGAAATCATTCTTGGATAATTTCTTTGAGGCAATGATGCCATTGGTTGTTTTCTTTCTTCGAGAAATACGACATTTTTCCAATAGCAAAATTGCAAAAGAGATGCAATGTGCATTGAACATCGTAGAACATACGGGCAGCCAAAAATTATACGAAGCATCAGGCACTCGCGGTTTTTTGGATGCATTTATTGTTTGCTTTCTCCACGAAAAATATCATATCTCCAATGCACAAATTGCAGCAGCCTTACACTTGCGGCTTGATGATGTAGAGCAGATATTGAAGCAACCATTTTGTTTTTCAACCCAAGAGTTGAAGCAACTAGCAGTGATTTATTTTCGACATAAACAGTATAGCCACGCTCAGATTGAAGCACTCACCACCGTGGTTGAACGAACTCAATTCGATTGGTGGACGACGAAATTCTTGAGCAGACTAAGGCAATTACTGAACACAATATTTGAAGAAGGAGATACCCATGATGCAAAAGACATACCTCATGGATCCAAGTGAGCATACATTATGCGAGATAGAAGCATTAAATGTCATTGAAAATACAAATTTAATTCAACGCCATTTGCAAATGAAAACCACTACAGAAGAAGAAGAGAAGATTGAAACAATTCGTTCGTATGTTTCATGGTTGGACTGTGCATTGGCTATGATCGAGGATCAAGATCATCTTGTGGAGCAACACAGTGATGACATTCAAAAAGAGGCTCTTTTCTGCCTGGAAAGCGTCCATTGGCCTACAACTTCAATCAAAATTTTGGCATCTATCCATAGCTGGATTGCAAAACAATACGCAGAGAATCCTCTGATTGTAGGCCTTGTAAATTGGATTCGCGAACACAATTTCCAGCCTTTAGAGTGCTCTGCATACGGATGTGCTGAACCGTATCAAAGAAATGAAGTTTACCAAAGTTTCGCATTTTCATTGCCTATTGCAACAAGCCCAACGCAACCTATAGAAGATGGAAAAATAACCGTTGTTTGTCATGTTAGCTTTAATTGGCTAGAACCCATTGAAAAAAAGTTTTGGGGAAAGATCAAAATTGAGCCTAGTCCTTTAGGCTCTGGAAAACTAAGCGAAAAACAAGAACAAGAGTTTTTTTCGAAGTTAATCATTGATCTCTGCGAAGGCCAAGAGCATTTTTTAAAAAATGGACATTGCAATGACTATGGAGAATTTTATATTACAGAAAATCAATCGCAAATTCAAACATCTCTGCAAAACCGAAAATTGGAATGCACGGTACATCTAGCACAATCCGAATATAAAAAATGCAATTGAATGCCACTAACCTAGATATTCGTAGGAGATTGTTGAGATGTTGAAATTGAACGAATGTTTAGATTTTCTATTGGAAATAGCACAAGAGAAGTCCGAATTAGAAAGACTAAAAAAGTCTACTTCAGGAGATACAGAAAATCGCCAAGAAGCTCCAATATCTTATAAAATCCGAAAAAAGTTGATTGATCTTTTGACAGAGCTGCAACACATTGAAGGAAATAAGGAAGAAGATGGAACTTTTCTCCCATTTGACCTTTCATTCATCGAAGCCTGAATGGCAGCAAAAAGTCATCCAAGAGGATCCTAATTTTCTCCCTTATTGCCCAGATATTCTAAAATGGCAAAAAATTCTAAAAGCGAATTATGAAAAATATTTCAAACGATTTGATGATGGGCATAATACAACCTATTTCCTCGTTGCTTCTGTAAAAGCAATTGGTTTTGTTGGTCTGATTGAAGCAAGTTTGGACATGGGAAATAGCATATCAGTCTCACTCGATCATTTTAAGCACAATGAAACCAATGAAGACAAAATTCGTGCAAATTGTGAAGATGTTTTTCGTTTAGTCGCTTTCTTTTTGAAGAAAAAATATAGCTTTTCCAATGAGCTAATCTTAGAAACATTAGGCAAGGTCAAAATAAAATGGAATACCTCTACACTGAGCCAAATTCCACATTTACAAGGCACGAGCTATTCTTTTGCAATCGCAGGACTTTATTATATTGGCACGCTGCGTACGCTCGTCAATCAGCAATCTAAGCAATTTTTGGTAAGGCATACAAAGACAGGCGAAGTATTGACAGAAAGCCAAATTCAGCTAAGTCCAACTTGTATGATGACTGGAACCTTTGCTTTTGCACAAATTCCAGAAGCAGGAAAAGATCCCAATAGGGCCATTTCCACGCAATCCGTGAAGCTATTGGACTCTAAAATCGAGGCGATCCACAATGTCTGCAAAGTGATACCTAATTGTTTCAAAAGTTTGGTCATTCCTCAAAGCTGCGAGTGTGACATTGATCCTTCTAAAAGAGCATTATTAGAATCTTTAGGGATCAGTGTGATTGGAGTGGCAAATGAGGAGCAATTCTTTGAACAGATTGCGTCATATAGAATAGAAATGAAAACTGATCATTTCACGTTACCGGTCGAAGAGCCCAAGATACGGTTGATCCAGGTTCCTTCCAAACCAGTCCAACCAATTCTCTCTCATGCAACACCCATACAAAGCAATGCACCATTGCAAGAAACAAGCCTTGCTGGTAGGCCAAAATGAATCTGGGCTATTTTGGCAGGTATGCTGGGCACTCTGGCAACAATAGCTATTTTGTGGAGTACGCTACCTTACATTATGTTAGAAAAAACTACCGCAGACGTATCAAAGCCAGTTGAGGCGAAAATGCCCAACGCTCCTTCCACAACCGGCTCTGTACCTGCAACAATCGAGCCTATTGCAACAGAGACACAAACGCAACCTGCTGTTGTGCCTATACAAACTCAAGCCGAATCCACTGCCACAGCAATTGAGCCTGGTAAGCTACAACTTACCCAGCTCACCCCGAAAAGAGCCTGGCAATCTGGGTATCCCCAGCTTAGCCAGTATGGCTATTTCAATGAGATCTATGATTTATCCATAGATTTTTCTGCTCATCTTAATCCGAATGGAGCTTGGCACTATGGCCGCATCAATAGAGAATTTGAGCTTTTTACCGAGCATTTTCCCATTATCTGGGGAAAATGTTGGGGATGCAGTCGCGTTGAAAGCGCTCATCTCTGGAAGAATACGACCAAGCCTTATGAGGATGCGGTTGTTCCTGGCCAAGTTTCTCTGCATCCATGGATTGGCACACCTGCGGTTGTCCGGTGGAAAGCACCAGTGGCTGCACTTGTCATTTTTGCATTTGAATTTTTTCCAGGCGCACCAGGAAAAACAGATTTATGGGTCTTGCATAACCTAAATTACGCCGAGCCCCTTTTCGATCAACTAGAAACTAAAGAAGGTCTGCGCGGTAGGACAAGCTTGATGATGGCAGCCAACGATACCTTGGATTTTATCGTTGGCTCATCCTCAGACCACTGCGGACAAGACAATACTCCTCTTGCCGTTCGGATTATTGCGGTTACAATTCCAGGTTTCAATCCACAACAGCAGCATGAATGATGTGATCAAACATTGGATTCAAATAGATTTGGCCTAAAATAAGAAAAAGCGGCACCTTTTTAAGATGCCGCTTTTTTTACTTTTCAAAAGATGCTGCATAAAAAAAAGCGACACCTTTTTAAGATGCCGCTTTTTTACTTCTTAAAAGATGCTGCTTTTTCTTTATTGGATGGACTGTCAAGCAAACTATTTTGTATGCTCGAATAAGTAAATAAGCAGTAACACAATCAAGATGCTGCTAGAGAATAGACCGCAGAAAACGAATTAATCTTTAAATTTTTTGATTATTTGAAAAATTGCCTTCCAATTCCATATAATAATCACTAGCCAGATGCAAAAAATAGCTGCCAGCAAAAAGTCAATTTTATATGGGAAACAAGTGTAAGTATAGCCTTGAGACTCATACATAGCATATTCATCTTCGCTTATATGATGCCATCCAATTGGCATATATCCACCCGCCTCAGTAACACATAAAAATACGATGAAATAGAATGGAAAATAATATGATCTGGTATGCAACACGGGTAACGCATCACTAAATATACCATACTGTGTCAAATCATCAAAGACAGCTAATTCTCTTGTGATATGGTTGACAACGCTATAATCTGCTGTTGCATAAAGTGATGGACAAAGAGCTAATAACATCATAGGATAAAGTAAATTTTTCAAAATGGTACTCCTTTATTTTGATTGTCATTCATTAGAATCCGCGGTTGCATTCTAGGAGCATCTGTAGCTACTTTAGATAGTAGTAAAATCGTTCAAGCAGCAAGCAAAATTTTTGCAATTTTAAAAAAAGAAATAGTGCTTGGGTTTAAGCTGATGAGGAGCAAAGAAATCAAAGCAAAAGAAAAAGGTGTTTAAACAAAAACAAGCTATGCGAACCTATGCATAGCTTATTTTGTCAATGCTTGCTTTGGGAAAGGTGCAGCCATGGTCTATACGATGGCATGCAGCAACAGCAAGCTCCAAATTGCTCAATATTGCAATTCCGTTGGAAATGATCATGGGCTGTAGCGAAAATAAATACAACAAACATAGACGGTATAAAAAAGAAGGAGGAGAAAGCTTAATAGAGAGACTCGTTATAATAAATCTCCAGATATTTTTTTAGCCTTTTGGATGCTTGCTTCTATTCGTGTGGCTTTCATTTTCTTGATTTGCAAATTTGTACTTTGCAGACAACTCCTGGTTCATCCAAACATACTATTCTCATCCACTACGCCAATGCTTGCTGGATAATTTGCTTTTGTTCTTGGTCATGGAGTCTGGAGATGCCTACTGCTGGGCTGGCTGATGTTTTTCGGCCAATGTATTGCCAGGTGCAATGGCCCTGTTCTGCTAGGGTTGATTGAATAAACGTCCAGGCACCCATGTTTTTGGGTTCTTCCTGCACCCAATACACAGGACAATTGTCAGCAGTTGTGAAGATAGGGCTCAGTTCTTTCCAAGGGAATGGGTACAATTGTTCGATGCGGATAATGGCACAATCTTGCGTGGTGCTCTTTTGCTGGGCTTCCAGGAGGTCATAATAAATTTTGCCTGTGCAAAGCAGGATTTTGCGTGGTTTTTCTATGGGGTCAGTGAGTATGGGGGCAAAGCTTTTCTCTTCAAAATCTGACCAAGAAGAAACAACTTTTGGGTGTCGCAAGAGGCTTTTGGGAGTCATCAAAATCAGGGGTTTGCGTGTTGGCGCATGAATCTGTCTTCGCAAAGCATGAAAATATTGAGCCGGGGTAGTGAGATTGCATACTTGAAGATTTTCTTCGGCGCAGAGCGAAAGGTAACGCTCCAATCGAGCGCTGGAATGTTCCGGCCCTTGTCCTTCCCATCCGTGTGGTAAGAGCATCACAATATTGCTCGAACGATTCCATTTTGCTTCTGCGCTTGCAAGGAATTGATCAATGATCACCTGGGCTCCATTGGCAAAATCTCCAAACTGGGCTTCCCAAAGCACAAGATAATAAGGATCTGCTAAGGAATACCCATATTCAAATCCTAAAACTGCTGCTTCAGAAAGGGAGCTATCATGGATGGCACAAAAATCTGGAGCACGTCCTATAGATTGCAATGGGATCCAACGTTTTCCATTATCTTTATCATAAAGGATTGCATGACGTTGGCTGAATGTTCCTCGCCCGCTATCTTGTCCGCTCAAACGCACGTGATATCCTTCTTGCAATAAGGTTGCGAATGCAAGAGCTTCCGCAGTTGCCCAATCTATTCCCTGACCGGCTTCTACGGTGGCCAGCCGTTTGTCCAATACTTTTTTGAGCTTGGGATGAATTTGGAATTCAGGCGGGCAATCATGGAGCTTTCTGGCTAAGTCAATCAAGGTAGTTTTTGCGACCTGAGTTTTGCTTTCAGGAGGATGTTGCGCGAAATGCTCCCAACTGGGGTAGAATTCAGGAACAGGGTGGGGATGGGAAGTTGCTCTAGCTTTTTGAAAGCCTTCTTTCATACATGACTCTATGCCCTGCTGTATATTTTGCACAGCTTCAGATGTGATTGTATGTTCTTGGATGAGTTTGTCCGCGTAAGTTTCTGCAACAGGCCTGCGTGCTTGAATTAGATTATACATTT
>JAKLHB010000202.1 GCA_022710345.1 Planctomycetota bacterium | reverse complement strand
TTTGATCCAGTCAAAGGCGAGACCACACCAATTGGGTTTCTGTCATTTTTCATGGATTGGATCGTTAAAAATAAGCCTTTGGATTTGCAAAACACACACTTAGCCCAAATTCGGGATCGGCTCCTATACTTAGAGCATGGCAGAGAAAGCCAACGCATCAGCACTGCGCAAGCCCAGGAACAAGATGAAGAAGCCAAAAGCATGCTGATAGAACTTCGTAAAAAATACATGAGTTCTAAAGAAGCAGCAATGCGATATCTGCAAGCAGGCATGAGCGATATAGATGGCGGCGATCTTGTGCTACAAGTCAGTAGCAAACGCAGATTGCTGCAACAAGAGCTTCGCCAGGCAGCTAAAGACAAGCGCAAGAAGCTGCTGGTGGAAATTCACTTTTTAACCCATGAGGTACAGCCTTTTTTATTGCAAGAAGGGAAAGCCTATGGATAATATTCTAGAATACGCAATAATCGCCGTAGCAGGGATCTTGCTTTTAGAAAGTGCGTGGCTGCTCTTATATAAAAAAGGTGCCAATCGTAAAGCTTGCAAAAAAAGAAATCTGCTATACCCATTTCAGCTTTTTGCTATGGTATTCCAACATCCTGAGCTGAGGGGTTATTTAGGTGAATTGAGTGATGAATGTGTGGGCAAGCTATTTTGCCAGGGTTATTCTTCTTTGGAAAAATTAAAAGACCTTCCTGCGCAAGAAATTGAAAAGATTTGCATCGAGCATAATCGGAAAATCCCAAATACGCTAGATTCAAAAGTACTACGGCTTCCCAATCCCAGGATTTGGATCAAAGACTGGTGTCCTTATGCACTGCTGCATCTTCTGAAGACATACGTCCAAGGCAAACTGGGGACATACGGACAAAATTTTCTTCAGGAATTTTTAGCTCGATATCAGCAGGTCGGGTATGCTCTCTTGGTCACTCAATCTGACCGCAGCGAAGCTCAATTTGCTCGAATTTATCCAGACACTTTTTTTCAAAACGCTCAGACCTTGGAAGAGCTAGAGTCTTATCCAGATGCGATTAACTATTTGTTACAAGCACACGAAAATCAACAATTAGGGCCTTATGGCAAGAAATTTATTCAACGCATTCTTGCCCAAAGCAATGCCAGGCTTTATGAAATGCTGGTCGCACGCAGCCCGGATAACCTGGAATATCTGGCTAAAATTTATACGGATGAATTCTTCAGCCGCATTCAAACCCTGGCCCAACTCCATCGCTTTCCTAAAGCATTGAATGTGCTGATTGCTTTGTATATTCAAAATCATGCAGGTCCCCATGCTAAATCCTTGTTCGAAAAATTGGTCACAACCAATGCCGAGCTATACCCAGAGATTAGCCGTGCTATGTACCGTGGCAATGAAAAGGAATTTGCTTTAGAGATGATTCAATCTTATTTGCATATTCCCGTGGCCATCAAAATTGAGATTTTACGGTGCAAACAGGGCAATCGCTATGTGGATGCCAGCATTGAAAAATTACAAAAACAAGGAGAAATCTTATGACCTTATCAAGTAAACAATCGCAAAAACATATTGAAATCGTGTTTAAATTTTTGGTCATCGCAGGGCTTTGCGTGGCATATCATACCCAGCAAACCCATTTGCTTGCTCTGTGGAAATTTCAAGGAACGCAAGCACACGCAGCACCTCAGTCAAGCATTGCATCAAGCACTGACAGTGCTGTCATCTCCATACCTTCTGACCCACAACCGCCAGGAACTACAGTGGTCGTCTCTCATACGACCGTAGGCGAGCCTCAGACACCCACTGAGGTTACTTCTCCTGCCGCTGTTCCCTTAACTATTGAAGAGCAACCCAAAAAGCCTATTTCAAAACCCAAAGCAGGAACAAGCATCAAAAAGCCTGGAAAACCCACAGCCAAGCCCAAAACAAGTACTGGAGAATCCAAAGGCAAAGGAATCTCTGCTGATATGACGGTCAAAGAATCAGCAAGCCATCCACAAAAATTTGTCGTGCGAGTGAATCTTAAAAATCAAAATCTACAAGAGCAAAATGTAGTGTCTGTCCGGCTGCTCTTGCCGCCAGAAGTGACTATTTCAGAACATCGAGATTTTCGCCCGACTGATCGAGAAAACATTATAGTCTATCGGCTGGAGCGTTTCAAAGGCGACTCCACTCAGAGTTGTGAATGCTTGGTACAAACCACTGCTTCCAAACCATGCATTGTACAAGCTGAAATACGCCTAGATTCTGATGAAAAAATTTTGGCCTTAGAAGAACAAATCCCAGTGCGATAAATGGTCTGTCAACTAAGCTTCTTTACATCTCATGGTATAGTGCATCGTCAACATCAGTGTACATCAGCGTAGCCATAGCCGTGAAAACGGCTACGACTACGTTTTTTCAAAGAGCTACGAAATACATCACGAGACCACAACACCTAATTTCTGGCAGAGCGCAGGGAAGTTTTCAACAATGCGTACCAATGCTTGAGCAACTGCTTGGATGCTAGCTTCTTTGGCTTTGACCACACCTTCGTTATAATCACCGCCCCAACATGGGATGGCCAGCATACAAGTATATGGGCATTCTTCTGAATACACATCCACTTCATCTTCGGTAGCGATTGGGTCTGGGCAGTCCTCATAAATATCAAAAGACATGCCTTTTAAAATTTCCTGCAATGCTTCGAAAAATTTTTTATCCGAGCATTTTTCAATCACAAAATCTTGCTTTGTTTTAGTGCCCGTAACATCTACCACAATCACCACATCATGCTTGCGCAAAGTGTCCAGGACTTCTTCTGCGCCTGCCATATCATCTTCTTCTCCGTATGTGAGTGCGATGTGTGCATAATCTTCTTGAAATTTGCCAGAAAAATACGCTTGCATCACAGCATAAACGCCTGCAAAATTATCTAAATGACCTTCTACAACATCTCGGTCTAGCTTCGTCAATTGATGAAAACGAAACCCAGTATCTGCATGACAGGAAATCACAAGCATAGTACTTTCTCCTTATGATTGTTTTTTTCTAGCCAAAAAAAAAGCCCACTCGAATTTGCATTCAAGTGGGTTTCATCAGGCGAGGCCGACGGGACTCGAACCCGCAACCACTGGATCGACAGTCCAGGACTCTAACCAATTGAGCTACGACCCCGTATGTTTGTTTCTTTGGGCGATGACGGGCTCGAACCGCCGACTTCCTGCTTGTAAGGCAGGCGCTCTAGCCAGCTGAGCTAATCGCCCCATAGAATTATGGCACTATTATATCATATTCTGAAAAAAAGTCAATCATTTTTTTCTAAAAAAAATGAAATTTTTTTATTATATTATGCATCAAAAGGTTAATAAGGCAATTTTATTATGAAAATTTTGGATTTAGAAGTAGAGGAACGGGGCAAAGTATTTTGGTTTGGAGGGCTGCTTGCAGTACGGGCCTTTGGTAAGGCCATTGGCTGGGCTGGCGTACAAGCTATCTTATTTAAGCGTTGGGGGTTAGAAAACCTACCCGATTCATTCATTATTTTCGCTGTGCTTGGCATGTTGGGAGCCATGATTTATGTTATGTTTGCAGATGCTTATCGCAGGTCTGAAATATTCAAATGGTACGCTGGCCTGACAGGTTCTTTGATGCTAATAGCTTCATTAATATTGCCTTATGATCCCTCTTCGAATTGGAATGTGTTTGTATTTTCTATTTTAATCATGGCTGCATACACATTGGGTGATTCTACCTTGGGGATTCAGCTTTGGACTATCATCAATGATGTATTTCGGCCAAGCCAAGGTGTCCGAGTTTACCCGATTCTCATCGCTACTTCATTGATTGGCGGTATCTTAGGTGGTATTGCACTCCAAGTTTTATCATATTACCTAGCTTCAGAGCTTTTGATTGGATTGTGGGGGATCACCATTTTAGCAGGCTGGCCCATACTGATGCTCTTAGAAGAAAAATATTCAGATGAGTTGCAAATACATAAGCCTCATCAAAAACATTCGTTAGCGCGCAATTTTAAGGAAGGTTGTGCCTTTGCCGTACGGTCCAAACTCATCTACGGGATTGCCAGCATTTGCTTATTTTTTTGGGCTGTTGCTTCGCTCAAAGAATTTCTTTATGGCCAGATATTGAACAGTGAGTTTCCAACAGAAGAATCTCTCAACATTTACTATGGCTATTACACTATTTTGATCAACAGCACCGTGCTTTTATTGCAGCTCAAGATCACCAGCGAAGTGATTCGCAAATTTGGTGTTGGGCATTGCTTTTGCTTGCTACCTGGTACGATTTTTTTAGGGCTCATTGCAATTGGTATATGGCAAAATTTATGGGTTGCGATTTCCATGCGCTATACATGGGATGTAGTTGGTATGACTGTCCAGGGAAGCGCATTCCAACTGTCTTTCAACGCAATCCCAGCACCATATCGAGGCCGCATTCGAGGACTTTTAGAAGGAATTGTCAATCCTTTTGGAGGAATTTTAGGCGGAATTTTCTTGAAATTGCTCACTGGTTTAGGACAAAATATACCTTCCAATAGCCATGAGCCATTTTTGGCAATCACCTGGCTTGGGTTAATCCTAGCCTGTGTTTGGTTAGGCATTGCCTTTTGGATTCCAGAACAATATCGCCAAAAAGTTTTGGTGAATCTTCATAGTAAAGATACGCGCACCCAGCAAGACGCGTGGGAAATGATGCGCGAATTTAAGGGTCACGCATCTATGGAAGAATCAAAAAAGCAACAAGATGCTATCTCATCTCAAGATAAAATGTTGCGGCAAGTTTCAACTCCATTGTGGAAAGTCCAACGAAATCAAGAACGGCCTTTGTATATTTTTAAACAACCTCCGGATCATGAGCCTACCTGGGTGGAGTCCAATCCTCCGCTTTTAGTGTTGCGCAAGCGAGTGTTGCAGTCTCAGGCATTGCTGTGCCTATTCATTCGTTATGGAGAAGGCGGCAAGCAGATGAATTTGCAAATTGGGGATGTCCTTTGGGCTTGTAAATATAAAAATGAACGCATGATGATTAAGCGTGAAGAATCAGGGGCCATCAGGCTCGTCACAGCGGTCTCTGGGATTATCTATTGGAAAATCGAACCAGGTTATATTGCGGCTATTTGGGACAAAGATCGTCTTTTGGCAATTGAAATTGGCAACTTTGGCCATGAAGATGTTGACTGGATTCAATGCACAGATTATGAATTCAAAGGGCCATACAAACTGAAGCAACAAACCACATACATTAGCCCATTCGCCCGATTCTGCTTAGATATAGAGCCTATAGGCTGTTTAATCGAATGATCCAAATAAAAAAAGCCGATCTAAACGATCGGCTTTTTTGTCATGATACCATCAATATTGACACTACCAAGTTGCTAGGAGTTGTTTGCAAAGTACGAATTTGAAAATCAAGGAAATGAAAGCACCCAAAAGGCTCCTAGATCCGCATACGGATGCCGATCATTTGAAGTAAGCTCTAGCTTTTCCAACGCTTTTGTGGATAAAAATATGCCAGGACTTTTTTGCCCTCAGTCAAAAGATCAGCAAATGTCCCTTGGTTTACCACACAAAAATCAGGTTGAATCTGTGCAACTTCTTTTTCTGTAATATGTTCTTGCAAATAGTTTTCATGACGATTATACGAATTACTTTCCATGCGTACGATAATGCCCTTATATTTGCGAAGCAGTTCTACTTCGCGCGCTAATCGCACGTCTCCCACAATGATAAATCCATTGTGCTGAGATTGAATTTGCCTCTCCACGACATTGGCTAAACAGTATGGATCAATCCCTCTCAGTGCATCTCCGATTTTGCATAGCAATTCCCGATCTTCTTTGCTCAATTTCCCATGGATTGCTCCAATGTCTCTGCCATAGCATTCACGTGCTACTTGTTTAATATAGTCGGCAAAGTTAATGACCTTGGCTGCATATCCATTGATGCTCAAAAGATAAATCAGTACATGAACAAAAGTTGTTTTTCCTTTTCCTTTTTCACCGGTGATTCCAATAATTTTCTTTGATTGCTTCATCTAATTTTTCTCCAGCAAGATTTCGGTTAAGTATATCCGATTTATCGGAAGAGAACCATGAGAATACGTGCCTGGATATCATTCGGCTTGCAGACTTTTGTTATCCCATCGAATTCGTTGTAGATGCAGTAGCCTTGATGATTGATGACAAGTTGAATGCTACCAATTTGTGGCTTAGAATCTTGGGCCATACGATATACAACTGAATCTCCAACTTGTAAAGCGCGTCCATCCTCCCAATCCCGATCCACTAAGACATAGGAACCTGGAGGGAAAGATTTGCATTCAGGCGGAATTTTAACTATTCCAAACCTTTGAAAAATAAAGAGTAAAAAGACTAAGATCAAAGCTAAAAGTATATATCGAATCCACCGAATGATTTTTGTGAGCAAATGCAAGCGATTTGGATTCATAAAATTTCGGCCATACGCCGCCTCCAATTTTGGGATTATTTTAATGCAAAAAAACAAATTTATGCCTAATTTTTTTTGATCTTACTTTATTTTTTTGAAAAAAATGATATAATATGGCTTAAAATGGAACGTTATTTTCTCAATACCTAAGATGGTTAGCTTGAGCTAAATACACCTTGGTGTTTTCTCAACTTTTTATTGAACTGCATGTTATTGTAGAAGGAAAAATTTTTATGAAGACCGCTGCGGAAGTCCGCTCTGATTTTCTGGACTTCTTTAGAAGCAAACAGCACCACATTGTGCCCTCAGCCCCGATCATTCCTCAAAATGATCCAACTTTGCTTTTTACCAATGCTGGTATGAACCAATTTAAGGATGTATTCTTAGGAACAGGCACACGTCCTTATCGCAGGGCTGCAGACACACAAAAATGTTTACGAGTATCTGGTAAGCATAATGATTTAGAGGTGGTTGGCAGAGATACATATCACCATACATTTTTTGAAATGCTTGGCAATTGGTCCTTTGGTGATTATTTCAAAAAAGAGGCCATTGGTTGGGCATGGGAACTGCTAACCAAAATATGGGGACTTCCTAAAGATCGTCTGTGGGCCACTGTATTTGCTGGAGATGAAAAAGATCATCTTCCAGCAGACGATGAAGCTTTTCAACTTTGGCACACTGAGACAGATATTGTGCCTGACCATATCCTTAAATTTGGACGCAAGGACAATTTTTGGGAAATGGGAGAAACTGGCCCCTGTGGACCGTGCTCTGAAATCCATATTGACTTAGGACCAGGCACTTGCAATTGTAGCCATATTCCTGACCATCAATGCCAGGTGAATGCTGGCTGCTCCAGGTTTATGGAAATCTGGAACTTAGTCTTTATCCAATTCAATCGGCAAGAAGATCAGTCCTTAGTGTCATTACCTGCAAAGCATGTTGACACAGGCATGGGATTTGAACGTTTGCTCGCCGTGATGCAGCAAAAACGCTCTAATTATGATACAGATTTGTTTGCTCCAATCTTAGCAAAGATTGCGCAACTCACAGGCAGACAATATCAAGCGAGTGATAATCCTGGCGACATTGCATTCCGTGTGATCGCGGATCATATTCGTACATTATGCAGTGCATTTGCCGATGGGGCATTGCCCAGTAATACAGGACGCGGCTATGTGTTGCGGAGAATTTTACGGAGAGCCAGTAGATTTGGCCGACAAAATTTGGAAATGCCTGAGCCTTTTTTATTCCAGCTTGTGGATACAGTCGCGGAAATTTATCACCATGTATTTCCAGAAATCCAAGAGCGTAAAGAACATATAAAATTATTGATTCAAAGTGAAGAAGAGTCTTTTAGCCAAATGTTAACACGTGGCATTCGACTTTTCAATGAAATCGTGGCTGATGTCAAAAAACAGGGGCAAAGCATACTGCCTGGCGAAAAAGTATATCGTTTGTATCAGCAAGATGGGTTCCCAAAAGACTTAGTGGAACTCATGGCCAGAGATGAATGCCTTGTGATTGACGAACAAGGCTGGACAAAAGCTGAACAAGAACATATGGATCGTTCTCGTGGCGAAAAAACTGGCTACGAAGTTTCCCCTGCTCTCTTAGAAGGCCTGCCAAGTACAAAATTTTTAGGGTACAGCACATTAGAATGCACCAGCCAGATTGTAAAATTACTGGACAACCGTTTTTTAATCCTAGAGCAGACTCCATTTTATGCAGAAGCTGGTGGCCAAGTAGGTGATATTGGCGTAATCAGTGGCCCGTCATTTAAATTCAAAGTGACAGATACACAAAAAATTGGCGATATTTATGTCCACTTTGGAGAAGTTGAAGAGCAAGACCTTACCAAAATGCCCAAACATGTCACAGCCACTGTAGATAAAGAACGCAGGCACGCTATCATGGCCAATCACACAGCGACCCATCTTCTACACTATGCATTGCGTGAGGTTTTAGGCAAGCACGTGGCTCAACAAGGCTCTGTAGTATTGCCAGATAGACTTAGATTTGACATTTCTCATCCACAAAAAATCACTGATGAAGAGTTAGTGAAGGTAGAAGAGATCGTCAACCGCCTCATCTATGAAAACCTCAAAGTTCGTAAGACTGTGGAGCCATTAGAAGTAGCTAAAAAACGCGGGGCCACAGCTTTGTTTGGTGAAAAGTATGGCGATAAAGTTCGAGTCATCCAGATCGGCCGATATAGTATGGAGCTATGCGGTGGTACGCATACGTATTTTACAGGTGACCTAGGATATTTCCGTATTGTTGCCGAAAGCTCCATCCAGGCAGGGGTCCGACGAATTGAAGCTGTCACAAGGCAGGCTGCTGTTGCTTTAGGGCGATCTGAACAAAAATTAGTTCGCCAAATCAAAGAGCAACTGAAAGTCTCTGAAGAACAGTTGGTTCCCAAAATTCTTGCATTACAAGAAGAAATCAAAGAACTGAAGAAAAAAAGCGCTCAGCAATCGCAAAAAGACACCAAACAAACCGCAGATCAAATTTTAGCAAAAGCGCCTATTATTCAAGGGGTTAAAGTTATTACAACTCAAGTAGAAAGTATGCCACCCACTGAATTG
>JAKLHB010000201.1 GCA_022710345.1 Planctomycetota bacterium | reverse complement strand
CCTGGGGTTAGAAACCCCAGGCTTTATTCCCAAACCGCTTCGCGGTAAAGAACTTTGCTGCAGTGCAATCTTATACGAGAGTTCTATATTGTTTAGATTGACATCATGATGTTTAACTTGCTTTCACTAGGAGATTTGTATGGATCAACTGAAGGAAATTTTGGTATTCATAGACAGTTTTCTTGGTAGTGCCCCATGGTTTCCTTATGTGCTACTTGGTACTGGTCTATTCTTTACTTTTTACCTCAAGTTTCCACAAATTCGGTATTTTCGTCATGCTGTGGATGTGGTGCGAGGGAAATATGAAAGAGCACACCATCCTGGCGACACATCACATTTTCAGGCATTGACCACAGCTTTGTCTGGTACTGTGGGAACAGGAAACATCGGTGGTGTGGCTTTTGCATTGTTTTTAGGCGGCCCTGCAGCTTTATTCTGGATGTGGGCTACAGCTATGGTTGGAATGTGTACCAAATTTGTAGAAGTGTTGCTTTCCCATAAATATCGTGAAAAAATCAAAGACGGTACCATGGCAGGCGGGCCCATGTACTATATGAAGCACCGCTTGAACATTACATTGCGCAATGACAAAGTTCTGCACACAGGCAAGTGGTTGGGTGTTTTTTTTGCCTGTGCAACCGTGATTTGCTCTTTTGGAACTGGCAATCTTCCACAAATCAACAACATTGCTGCTGCCATGAATGAGGCATTTGGCCTTGCAAATTGGATCACAGGCGCTGGATTAGCGATTATTTTAGCGTTGATTATCATTGGTGGTATCAAACGCATCGCCAAAGTAGCTGAAAAAGTTGTGCCGTTTATGGCATTCTTCTATTTGGCCGGTGCCTTGGGCGTGCTGATTTACAATTATCAAAATATCATCCCTTCATTTATCTCCATTTTTGCCAGTATTTTTTCTGGAACTGCTGTCGCTGGTGGCTTTTTAGGTGCAACATTCTCATATGCATTTGGTAGGGGTGTGGCGCGTGGTCTTTACTCCAATGAAGCCGGCCAAGGTTCAGCACCGATTGCTCATGCTAGCGCAAAAGCAGATGAACCAGTTTCTGAAAGTATGGTCGCCATGCTTGAACCATTCATTGACACGATTCTCATCTGTACAATCACAGGTGTTGTCATTCTAGCCTCTGGAGTGTGGAAAGATAAATTTGAAAATAAATTTGCTCAAGGAGACCTGCTGGTATTAGCCGGCCAATATGCAGAAGCTGATCTTGGCCAAAAGCAAGCTGTCGGCGATTATCTAGCAGGGAAAGAGTCTCAGATTAAAAAGTTTAGCGGACAGATTCAAGTGGACAATGGACAAGCCATAGCAGGCGGCTATACAATACTTCATGCTCGTTCTTTTGCAGAAGATATGAAGTTTTACGATGGCAAAACCAATGCACTTTACACAGGCACTGTTGAGGTTTCAGAAGGTAAATTGGCAAGTGCTGGTGTGTATATCATTGGCAAATCTTTGGTACATAGTGCTGCATTAACAACCCAGGCATTCCGCCGAAGTATTTTTGGGGATTTTGGAAAATACATTGTGGCCATCAGCCTTTTGCTCTTTGCATTCACCACAGCGATTTCCTGGTCCTATTATGGGGATCGCGCTATGATCTACCTATTTGGCGAAGGCTCTGTGTTCTGGTATCGTCTTGTTTATGTGATCGCATTTTTCTGCGCTACTTTAGTGGATACCTCGGTTGTTTGGAATTTTGCTGATGTTGCCATTGCCATAATGGCTTTGCCTAACTTATTTGGTCTATGGATGCTACATCGAGAAGTAAAATCATCGGTTCGTGGATATATCGGACGATTCAATCAAGAGAATCCCCAAGAGCATCAACTGAAAGCGTAAAAAACACAAGCATTCATAAAAAAACCCTGCTTCATGCAGGGTTTTTTGTTTTATTTTTGTCCTTCGGGCTTCTTAGTTCTGGTGAGTATGGTGCGCAATTCTTCCATTTGCACTGCTAAATTTTCAGGAACTTTATTTCGTTCCAATGGTGTGGTTTGTGCAGTTTCTTCAACTTCACTAGCATTTTCAGATTTCGCAGGCAAATTTTCTGTAACAGGAAGCTGAATGGTGAACGTAGCGCCTTTGTTGAGCTCGCTCTCGACACTAATTTCTCCATTATACGATTTAATGATGGTATAGCTTACAGAAAGTCCTAATCCTGTGCCTTTTTGAGCTTTGGTAGTAAAAAATGGTTCAAACACTCGGGATAGAATTTCTTTAGGCATACCTGCGCCTGTGTCTTTGAAAATGATTTTCACCCATTGCTCTTCTCTCCGCAAAGTGACAGTGATGGTGCCATCTCTGCCAATTGCATGCACTGCATTGAGCACTAAATTCAGGAAGACTTGCTGCATTTCTCCAGCATGGGCTACTACTTTGGGCACTCGCTCGAATTTCTTTTCCACGCGAATGTTGTTTTTCATCAATTCGCGTTCTACCAATTGGAACACATCTTCCAAAAGTACTTCTAAATTCACTGGCTCCCGTGGAATATCTTTGCGTCTAGAAAAATTCAGCAATCTCTCAATGATCTCCCGGGCCCTGGAACATTGTTCAACAACAACATCAGCAAGCCGATCTGGGCTTTTTTTGCCCATTTGCATCAACTGTGCAAAACCCATCATCCCAGCGACGATGTTGTTGAATTCATGCGCTACGCCGGCTGCCAATAAACCAACAGTGGCCATTTTATCTTGTTGAATAATCTGTGTCTGCAATTTTTTTGCTTCTGTAATATCTTCAGAAATAATAATGGCACCATCTGCCTGGCCTGCTTCGTTAAATAAAGGAATTCCTTTAATATTAACGATCACGTTGGCATCTTGCATATTTCGATATGAAAACTCTTTGAGGTCAAATGGCTCCCCTTGCTCTAGGAGAGCTTGGAAAGGAGCGCGTGCTCCTTGGAAAATTTCCAAAATACTCGTTTCTCCGATAAAAGTTTGTGCATTCCCTCCCGCAATATCCATAATCCCTGCTGGATTCATGTCTAATATTCTGCCAGTGCGATTTACCAAGATAATTGCAAAAGGAGATTTTTGGAAAATAGTGCGATATTTTTGCTCAGATCTGCTGATGCTTTCTTGAAGAATTGTTCGTTCTACGGCTAGGCCTGCTTGACGGCCAATGGCTGTGCACAATTCCAAATCATCATGATCAAATGCATAACAAGTGATCAGACTGTCCACATAGAGAGCGCCTAAGATGCTTTCTTTACCTTCCAAAGGAACACATATTACCGATCGAATGTTATGCAAAACCACGCTGGCTTTCTCATCATGACGAAATCTTTGATCATACATTGCGTCGGAACTTACTGAAGAAATGCCTTTTTCTATAGCCAGCTTCACAATGGTTTTGCTAATAGAAAGCATAGACAATTGGCTTGCATCCACAGTTTGATATGCAATGATTTGCAAGCCTTCATCTTCATCTTTTTTGAGCAATAAACAAGCACGTTGGGCTTTTGTAATCGAGAGCACTGTTTGGAGAAGCTCTTGTGCCAATTGTTTCAATTCCAAAGGACTGTGGAGCAGCTCGGAAATTTTATACAACGCACCCAAAGATATACTGAGGCGATTCATATCTTTGGAACTAGCAAATGGTGGCTCTAAGCGATTTTTGCGATAAATGATATCTGCAGGTGTATCTCTGAGAGCAGGGGTATCTCTCATGATGCTGGGCTGTACTTTTGGTGTTTCTTGCTCTTCTTGAGTTACGCTTTGATCAGGAGGTTTTGCAACAAGAACTTTTGGAATAGCGATTTCTGTGGCTCGATGTGCTTTTTGCACTGGCAGGATGGTTGGGTCTGCAATTTGGATGCTTTCTCCTGAGCTAATCCTTAGAAATTGCAATTGAAAAGCTCCACAGTGAATGGTATCTCCGATATTGAGTTCTTGCCACAATGTTCGTTTGTTGTTGACCAATGTGCCATTGGAACTGCCCATATCTTGGAGGAAAAATTTCTCTCCTTGTTTGGTGATGCAAAAATGGCGACGGGAAATGCTAGGATCATTGAGCTGAATTTCGCATTTTTCTCCCCTGCCAACAATTGTTTGGCCTTTTTCGCTCAATAAAAAAATTTCCCCTTGTTTTTTTCCTTTAACAACTAACAAAGCTTCTCTCATAGCGATTTGCATCCCCTTCTGCAAGACGCATCATACTGAGTTGGAAGAAAGAATACTTTGACCACGTAGTAATAGTGGGCAGCCAACTGAGCATGCGCTAGCTAGTAGGGACTGTATCCTAAAGTAGGTTAAATTTGAGATAAAAAGCTGGTTCCGTTAGAGAGCTTTTGAAGACTAAAATTTTCAGCAATAGTTTGGGCAATATCACTAAATGTTTCGCGAGTTCCAAGATTCACAAGACCAATATGATGATGATATATCAATAATGGCACAGCCTCGCGTGTATGATCTGTCCCTGTGTGAACAGGATCATTGCCATGGTCCGCTGTTAGGATCAAAAGATCTGTGTTGCGCAATGCTTGAATCCATTCTGGCATGCGCTGATCTACCCATTCTAAAGCTGTGCGAAATCCTTGAGCATCGCGGCGATGTCCATATAGCATATCGAAATCAACCAAATTTACGAAAATCAGTCCTTTTTGCTGAGATTGAATAAGTTCGAGCGTTTTATAAAAACACGCTTCATTTCCTTTTTCTGGATAGCTTTGTGTCAATCCACGTCCTGCAAAAATGTCTTCTATTTTCCCAACTCCAATGCTGGCATATCCAGCATTTTTAAGCTGGTCCAAAATTGTAAGTGCGATAGGTTCTAACGAAAAATCATGGCGTGCTTTTGTGCGGGTATAATTGCCAGATTTGCCAATAAATGGGCGCGCGATCACTCTGCCAACTTGATGTTTGCCAATCAATAATGCCCGCGCAATTTGGCAAAAGCGGTATAATTCAGCTACTGGAATCACCTGTTCATGTGCCGCGATTTGGAATACAGAATCAGCGGAGGTATAGACAATAGGCTTTCCTGTAGCGACATGCTCATCGCCTAATTCTTGGATAATGGTGGTCCCCGATGCAGGGCAATTTCCCAAAATCTCCCTTTGAATTGCTTTGCAAAATGGTGCGATGATTTCTGGAGGAAATCCATTGGGATATGTTGGAAATGGTTCAGAGAGAACGATTCCTGCTAATTCCCAATGGCCTGTAGTTGTATCTTTGCCCATTGATTTTTCCAACATTTTGCCCCATGCTCCTTTTTTAGGAGGAGTTGACATAGGCACTAAGTTAGAAAGCCCCATGGCCCCTAAATTGGGCAACTCAAGGCCAACGCGTTGTTGAATATGAAGCAACGTATTAGCACCAGCATCGCCAAAAGCTTGTGCATCCGGCAATGCCCCGGCACCGACACCATCTAAGACAGCCAAAATCACACGATCAAAATGTATTGTCATAGAATTTACACACCTTTCAGGACGGGCATCCCGAAAATAGGAGGTAAATATTGTTGCAAGAATAACACAACAATATTTACCGAACGCAGTTCTTTGAAAAAACGTAGTCGTAGCCGTCGCCGTGAGCGCGAGCGACATAAAATTTACATTACGTCTAGTTTTTCATGGTTGAGTTGCATCCTTTGTCTCCTCACAAATCGCTCACGTTCCCGATGATGTTCACGGCTACGGCTACGCTGATGTTTGCGATGCCTCATACCATGAGATGCAAAGAAACTTAGTTGACTAACTAGTGAATATTGTTGCAACAATATAGACAACAATATTTACCGAACGCATCTTTTGCAAATAGTTAATTTATTCCAGCGTACGCTGGACAGATATCAACTTGAAAGCATGCAACTCATCGCCTTCTTTGATATCTTCATAACCATTTACTTTAATACCACATTCAAAGCCTTCTTTGACTTTACTGACATCTTCGCTAAACCGCTTCAAGCTTCCAATTGCTAATGGCTTATCTTTATTAACTAAAATTCCATCACGATACAATCGAAGCTGCGAACTTCGTTCTATCATGCCAGCAGTCACAAAACATCCAGCCACATTTCCAACTTTAGAAATATGGATGATTTTGCGAATGACACATCTTCCAACATGCTCTTCTGTGATCGTTGGTTTCAATAAGCCGCTCATCAATTCCTTGATATTCTCTAGCAATTGATAGATCACATTATGCCGATAGATTGCAATTCCTTTCTTTTTTGCCAAATCCTCGGCCTTGCTGCTTGCAGTCACATTAAATCCAAAGATAACGCCATGGCTGGCATCTGCAAGTTCCACATCACCTTCACTGATAGGGCCTACACCTGCGTGTAGAAGGTAGAACTTAATTTCTTTCTCTGTAAATTCAGGCAACCTAAGCTTGCCCTGAATAGCTTCCAATGATCCTTGGACATCTGTTTTCAAGACAATGCGTAAGCCTTGTTTTTTTCTTTCCAGCAAAACTTTGAATGGATCGGCTCCTTCAGCAGAAGCATTATCTGACTCAGGTGTTCGCCTCTTTTTTGAGGCATTTGCTTCAGCAACCATGCGGGCTTGCGCTTGATTTTCAGCTACATAGAATTTATCCCCAATATCGGGTAGATGGTCAAATCCAGATACTTCTACTGGGGTTGATGGTCCAGCTTCTTTGATGCGTTTGCCTAAGTGATTCGTGATGTCTTTGACCCTGCCAAATTGAGAGCCGCATACAATAATGTCACCTTGTCTAAGCGTGCCATTTTGGACCATGACTGTGGCTACTACACCTTTTCCTTCTAAGATTTTTGTTTCGAGCACAGTACCATAAGCCCTGTGTTTAGGATTGGCTTTAAGTTCATTGATTTCAGCGACCAATAGGATATTATCTAGTAGATCGTCAATGCCCTTTTTTGTCAATGCGGAGACTTCGACATAAATTGCCTTGCCTCCCCATCTTTCAGGCGTTAAAAGGTCAGGTTCATGCTTCGCTAACTGCTGCATAATGCGTTCTAAGCGATCATTGCGAGCTTTTTCATTTGCAAACTGCGGCAAGTCCATTTTGTTAACAGCTACAATGACTCTGCCTGGCTCAAGATTGGCAGCTTTTGCGTGGCTGACAGCTTCTAAAGTCTGCGGCATCACACCATCATCCGCAGCCACAACCAATACTACAATATCAGTCACATTAGCTCCACGTGCTCTCATAGACGTGAATGCTTCATGTCCAGGGGTATCCAGGAACACAATCGCTTGATCTTTATACTGTAGTTTATATGAGCCAATGTATTGTGTGATCCCACCGGCTTCTTTATCAACTAAATTGGTATGACGAATGGAATCCAACAAGGATGTTTTTCCATGGTTCACGTGCCCCATGAATGTGACAATAGGTGCACGCAGCACTAAATCTCCTGGTGCATCTGTACCATTAAATTCTCGCAAGAAAACTTCTTCTGGACTCTCGGCTGTCTTGATGACAATTTCTTTTTCAAACATGATCGCAATGGTTTCAACCATTGCTTTGTCTAAAGCTTGGTTCAGAGTAATTGCAACATGTTCATTTTCAAATAGTTTCTGAATAATCGCAGTTGTGCGTACACCAATCAATTGAGATAATTCTTTTACTGTAATGGGGACACTAATTTCAAGTGCGCGTTTTTTAGGTTCGACATCAGTGTGTGCTGCAGCTTCTTCGGCAGACTTTTTGCCCGATGTTTGGGAAATACTTTCTGTGTCGTTTGCTGTTGAGAGTCGAAGACTAGCTTCTTGTGTTGTGCTACCTGTTCCGTGTTGTGTTGCGCTAGAAATAACTTCTTTGCTAGCGCTTGCTTGTTCTTCGGATGCAGACTTTTTTTGTTCTGCATGAATTTGTGTTGCTGGTAACTTTGGAGTCATAGGATTTTGACGATTTACCTCTCGAGATAATGCCTGTGTTTGAGTTGTATTCCGAGTGGGTTCATCTGTACGCTGTTGCAGTGGACCTTTTTGGCCTGCATGATATGGTCTATCTTGGCTATGATGTTCAGACTCGTACCTAGTTGCCTGCTTAGGCTGAGTTTGGGACGACTGTTTTTGGCCATGCAATCTGTGATCACCATACGGCTTAGATTGTTGGCTTTGTCTTGGTTCATTCGGTCTTTGTTGATAAGGCTGTTTGGGGCCATAACGTTGTCCGTTGAATGGCTGCTGTTGATAAGCCTGTTTAGGACCTTGTTGTTGAACCTGCTGGCCTTGTTGAACCTGCTGGCCTTGAACCTGTTGACCTTGTTGCTGAACTTGCTGGCCTTGAACTTGCTGACCTTGTTGCTGAACTTGCTGGCCTTGTTGCTGAACTTGCTGGCCTTGTTGCTGAACTTGCTGGCCTTGTTGGCCTTGATTTGATCTTTGTTGATAAGGCTGTTTGAAGCCTTGACCTTGATTTGGTGGTCTTTGTTGATAAGGCTGTTTGAAGCCTTGACCTTGATTTGGCCTTTGTTGATAAGGCTGTTTAGGGCCTTGACCTTGTGATTGATCAAATGATCTCTGTTGATAAGGTTGTCTTTGGCCTTGTTGCCCTTGGCGTTGTTCGTTTGGCCTTTGTTGATAAGGTTGTTTTGAGCCTTGCTGGCCTTGTTGGCCTTGCTGGCCTTGCTGGCCTTGTTGGCCTTGCTGGCCTTGCTGGCCTTGTTGGCCTTGCTAGCTTTGCTGGCCTTGCTGCTGATAAGGCTGTTTGTTGCCCTGCTGATAAGACCTTTGCCCTTGTTGGCCTTGGCGTTGCTCGTTGGGTCTTTGCTGATAAGGCTGTCTAGTGTTTTGCTGGCCTTGATTTTGTCTTTGCTGATAAGGCTGTCTAGTGTTTTGTTGGCCTTGATTTTGTCTTTGCTGATAAGGCTGTCTAGTACCTGGCTGAGTAGCAGGTGGCTCTGACTGCCCAGGCTTTGCAATAATTCCCTGCTTCTGGGATTCCACAGGTGTGCTAGGTGCAATCGAAGCCTGCTTCTGGGATTCCACAGGCATACTAGGCGCGACTGGAGCTGGCTTCTGGGATTCCACAGGCATATTAGGTGCAACTGGAGCTGGCTTCTGGGATTC
>JAKLHB010000200.1 GCA_022710345.1 Planctomycetota bacterium | reverse complement strand
TTTGCTCGGGCATGCTTTGGGCTATAGCAAGTTGGCCAAGCAAAAGCATCAGGAGCAAGAGTGCCATGATATTTCTGGTCATCAACCTTCAAAGCAAGTCAGGCTCTTGCCAACTTGCTCTGCCTCATCGTCGTTGTTTTTTAATCTGTTTTGCCCACATATACGTCTTCTCGTCCTGTATTTTTTTCTTCGTGTTCTATCTTTGTGTAAAACAAGATCGTTTTTTGTTCGCCTGCCTGGTAGGTATGGTTCTTGTGCATGGAGAAGCTGCAAGCTGGCTTTTATTTTCCTCATATTTCAGAAGCGTTTTGACTATTTTACAAAAATTTCTCATCATTCCAAACCAAAATGCCTTGCTTCAAAACAAATTTTTTGATAATATTTCTTTGAGGCTAGGAGCGTACGTCCGAAAAGCGGATACTGACACCGCCTGCCTAATTTCATACGTCAGCAATACTTAGTCAGGAGTTTAAGTTATGCGAGAAATACAGATGGTCGCTGATGTGTTAGAAATTTATGCAATAACACCCGAAGGACTGCCACTTTGGAAGAAAAAAGGAATTGCGCTAACTTATGAAAACCTTTTGGAAAATATTTTCGTTCTTAGCCTTGACCTTGCAAATTTTTTTGAGATAAGACATGCCCATTTGACAAATCAAAATATTGCTAAGCTACAGAAAGAAAAGCACTTAATTGATCATCTGCCTAAAATTAGGCAGATGATCAAAGTCGGCAAAGGTGCTAATAGATGGCGAGATATTTACATGCTTACTAAGCATCAAACTGAAATTTTAATCATGGATTTTTCAGGTACAAAAGCGCGCGACAAAAAAATTGCTGTCTTAAAAAGGCTCCAAGCGATCGAAATTGATGTTTTGCATGGAGATTATACACAAGCCCTGCAAAAAGCGAGCACCTGGGATGGAGTGCAATTGATCACAGAGTTAGGCTTCACACCTTCCTTGCCAAACCAGATGGCGACCAAGAAAGATATTGCAAAATTTCTCAACATTCCGGAAAGCACCTTAACCACATTCTTAGCCAAGCACACGGACCAGATTATTCCCACTCGATTGACCAGAGACCAAATCCGTGCAGTGGGCAAAAAAGCGAATCGGTTGAATGCCTATACCCAAGATGATGTCTTCAAACTGGCATTCTGGATGGAGACCGAGATTGGTAGCCAATTGAAGAAGAAGATTTTTGGCGACATTGGAGTATATTCCACACCCGCTATCCGAGAAGAAACCGAATGGAAGGCCATTCTTTCCAAGGTATTCGCAGGTCTAGGATTCAAGTACCAATATCCAATTGGGAATTATGTGGTTGATTTCTTTGTGGAAAAACTATCCCTTGTATTGGAATGCGACAAAGATAACCATCGCTACTACAATCCACAAGCAGAACAAGCCCGCGACCACTTCATCATCCAGCATCACGCTTTGATTCGCTTCAACAGCCAGATCGCTCTGGAAACGCTGGTAAACGGCATATTGAGAAGCAAACCCTGTGGGATCATCAAGCTATATCTTCCCGTAGAAAAAGCCGCTCAATAAGATAAGTGCCAGGGAAAACAACAAGCACGTCGTTTGAAAATGGCGTGCTTGTGTTGTTGTAATGATTGACATTCCACAAAGGAAGAGATTTAGCCCCTGTTTAGGCTGTTTGTTCAAAGAGCCAATTCCATCATTTGGGTCATGCATAAATATATGGATAAACAATCAAAAGCTATGAGCCAAACACAGCGAAGCTTGACTTATCGTTAACTTTGATTCCATACCCAAAAGGTTATTTTGAATATAGCCAAAGTCTTTGGGAACATTGTTTTTTATCCTTAAGTCTAGTTTAGTTTTTGCAAAACATCATCCAATTTCTGTGCGTAACGACTGCATTTATCATTTGCCTGGCATCTCCTCAAAAGCATTGCCAATGCTATAGAACGGTGCCCAAAACCCAGGCAAGAGGGTGATTGGGATATCTGCTTTGGGAGGTTCTGGGGGCTTGGCAGTGCTCATGAATGACTCAATCGAAGCATCTTCTTGGACGAGTGTCTTGGGTAAAGTATTTTCGGCTTGTGTCTGTTGTAAGTATTTTGGCGGTTGCAAGGGAATGGTAGAACGCTGCCCGGCTTGGGATATAGCTTGTTCTTGCCGGAGTAGCTTCAATTGTGCATTGCGTAGGGCTTTGGCTGGGCACATCCCAGGGCTGCTAGAGAATAATTCGCCATAGAATTCGTTGAACAACTGACAGGTTTCTTCACGTAGCACAATCCATTGGCTGGCGATCACGCATTGAGTGCCGGGCTGGAGAAAGGCACCAGGCAAGCTTACGAATTGCTTACGTTGTTCGAGTGCCATATCCACCATCCCTGTTTCAGAAGCTCCCAGCGTGACTAAGAATACTGGATGATTTTCGAGAGAAGATTTGATTTGCTGCAAGGACAATGTTTGTTCATTGGCCAAATGCAGGCAACTTTTTTCTGGATTTTGCCAGTCGTACGACCCATCTCCATAGTAATGAAAGACAAAAGCTTTGGAAATGCTTGCTAAGAGAGCATTGGGCGTAACTTGGGGGCCTTGCAAAAAGGTGAGAGTGAAGTTTTGCTCTTGGATTTTGGCTTTTAAAGCTTCTTGGTGGATAAAATAAGGATCTAAGCCGCTTCCGGTCGGCGCTTCGGCAAACACCACATCTTTGTTAGGTGTCGCTGGTTTTGGAGCATGGCAGATTTGATCATACAAACGCAAGGAAGGAGTGTAGGCAATGGTGTATCGCTCCAAAGGATAAATCGCTTGGGTCGAGGATTCAGGAATAAACTGGGTAGCATGGAGTGGGAATATATACAGAACGTCTGACGGGATCATCAGCACACGCTCCACACCATGCTGTTGCAACAATGCATCCAACTTAGGCCAGAATTCTTGGCCCAAAGCCGCCAATATCTTTTGCTGTGCTTCACAAAAAGGATGCCAAACTCTCTGTAAAAAAGTAGCGCGATCTGCTAGGGAATACGTTAGACAGTCGCCATATAACCTAAAGAGGACTTCCCTCCATTCGTTTGCCCATTGAATCAATTTATCTTCCGTGAACTCTGGGATCCAAATTGGCACGATATGATCTTCTTTTGGACACGATACCAACAACAATGCGCCTTTGTCACTCACTTGGACACTCACCATCGCAATCTTTTGTTCCCATGTTTGCTGCCAAATTCTTTCTGGTTGCCAATCAGCAACAGATTCGATTGGGAATTGTGTCTTGGCAAAGTCCAATTTTTCATCCAATTCCTGCCTTAACTTCTTGATCTGTTCCAGGATAGCCAAATAATGCTGTTGTTCAGTGCCTGGTCCAGAATCTCCAAGCAGCGATGGCTTTTGCCGCAATTGGTCTTGGAATTGAACAATTTCTTGCCGCAGCCGTTCGATTTCTATCTTGATTTTCTCGTCTATGGGCAAATGCTGAATTTGCCGCAGCCATAAACTCTGGCTCAAAAACCTTGCCTTAATCTTTTCCTGCATTGTCCAGGCCGCTTGATAATCTTTCAATTTAGCCAATGCCATACTATGCTGCGCTACTAAACCTTGCATCATGGCCAATGCCTTAACCTGCGATTCCTCGCTCATGCAAATGGCTAGATATTGTTCTACGGCTTGCTCTGCTTCCTTGCCAATTTCACAAACTTTGGCCCAAGATTCCTGTTCAAAATAAAGAATTCCTAGATTTTGCTGCAATTTTATGTAATCTAAAGGAAATGCAGCGAGAGTCAAGATGGTGCTGGCTGATTGATAGCACTTCAATGCTTGTTCAATATTGTCCGCTTTGATTCCCTTTATTCTGTCCAAATAAGCATTTCCTAGATTCATCTGGGCACCGGCCCAAGATTCTGGGAATTGAGACTCGGTAAAGACTCGCAAGGTCAATGTATAAGCCTGTATCGCTTGTTCAATATTGTCCGCTTTGATTCCGTTGATTCTGTCTTGATAAGCACTTCCTAGATTCATCTGGGTGCTGGCCCAATCTTGAGGGAATTGAGACTCGGTAAAGACACGCAAGGCCAATGTATGAGCCTGTATCGCTTGTTCAATATTGTCCGCTTTGATTCCCTTGATTCTGTGGAAATAAGCAGCTCCTAGATTCATCTGGATGCGGGCCCAAGATTGAGGGAATTGAGATTTGGTAAAGACTTGCAAGGCCAATATATAAGCCTGTATCGCTTGTTCAATATTGTCCGCTTTGATTCCCTTGATTCTGTGAAAATAAGCAGCTCCTAGATTCATCTGGATGCGGGCCCAAGATTGAGGGAATTGAGATTTGGTAAAGACTTGCAAGGCCAATATATAAGCCTGTATCGCTTGTTCAATATTGTCCGCTTTAATTCCCTTGATTCTATTGAGATAAGCAGCTTCTAGATTCCCCTGAATGCGTGCCCAATCTTGTGGGAATTGAGACTCACTATACACCTGCAAAGCCTTTTGGTAATGCTCAATAGCTTTTTCTAACAATGCCGCTGCCTGCGATGACTGGCTAGCATATTTCCAATACAAAACCCCTAGCTTGGCATGTATCTCTGCTTGCTTTTCCTCATCGCTCGTCTGGGTTAGAGCATTTTCCAACTGTTGAATTTGCTCTGGCATGCTTTGGGCTATAGCAAGTTGGCTAAGCAAAAGCATCAGAAGCAAGAGTGCCATGATATTCTTGGTCATCAACCTTCAAAGCAAGTCAGGCTCTTGCCAACTTGCTCTGCCTCATCGTCGTTGTTTTTAATCCATTTTGCCCACATATACGTTCGTTTTGTATTTCTTTTGTTCTTGTTCTATCTTTATGTCGTCTTGTATTTCTTCTACTTCGTGCTCTACTTTTCATGTATTTCTTCTATTCGTTCTATCTTTTGTCCTGCATTTTTCTTCTATTTTTGTTCTATTGCTTGTCTTCGTGTTTTATCTTTGTGTAGAATAAGATCGTTTTTTGCTCGCCTGCCTGGTAGGTATGGGATGGGATTTGGGGGTTTTGCAGGCGTGGGTCTTCATAGGTGAATTTTCCTTTTTTCAGAGGTTTTTCTTGTGCATGGAGGAGTTGCAAGCCGGCTTCTATTCTTTCCCATATTTGAGGCCAATCTGCTGTTGTTTGTTTGGCTTCCTGGACAATGCTGTGGAGCTTTTGTTCTATGGTAGGGTCAGGGAGTTCAGAGAGGTAGAAAATGAACACATCTACCTTGGGCTTTTCTTCAAATTCCCAGCCTTTTTTGGGGGATGGGATGGGTTCCCACGTGGAATTGGCCTGGATTTGCTTATCGCCTGTTTTGGGAATGAGTTTGTATAATTTTTGCTCAACATCGTCTATTTGGAAAACATAGAGATAGGCATCTGTATTTGTCTTAAACTGGGCATGTGCTATATCTCCTGGGCTAACCTGGATTTCTTTGATCGTCGTTTCTCTGACCAATGTCCAGGCTTCTGGTTCTAAAAGGCTGCGCAATAGGATTTGATCTTGTTTCTGGGTTTGGTCTTGTTGCTTGTGGAAAGCATAGAAACTGCATTCTACCTGGAGCAGGGGTGGCCATATTATGGCTTTGATGCTGGGGAGTGTTTGCCAAAGTAGGCTCAAGCTGGCCAAAAGTAAAACAAGGATTGTGAGGCTCCATACCAAGGCACTCTTGAATGAGCGGATCTTGGGTGCTACAAATAGGGCAGGCGAGATTCCCAGTGCTTTGGCCAATAATGGCAGATCTTTGTCCTGGCAAGATACAATGGCTGGGGTATTCCGTGGCTGCTGGCTGAGTTTTGCAAAGGTATTTTGATTCAATGGAAGAATAGGTTCGTGCTGGATGTCTTTTTCTTGCAGTTTTTCATGAAGCAAGCTTGCGTCTGTTTCATAAAGTACCAAAGCCAAAGCATTGGCCGTACAAGCCGCTTGCCATTTATTCAGCAAGGATTGTTGGGCACTGGCTTTGATATGATTGGTGACTTTATCAAGCTTGATGTTCCTAAGCCCTTGGGCCAATGGATAGGTTTCAGTTCGATATGAACAGGAAAGGAGTACCAAAGGCGCGTGTTGGAGTTTGGCTATATCTAAATTTTGGGCAATGGTCAAAGCGCATGCTGCAAAGTCAGAGTTGCCTTCTGTGAATAAGGTATCTGGCTTTTTGTCTGGATAGCGCATTTCTTTGGGAAAAATCGTGAATTGCAAACGATAATAGGTATGTAGATCAATGGCCCTTTCCCAAGCAAAGGCTGCACCAGAATTTGGCACCAAACCTTGGGATGTTTGGCAGTCTGTGCAGTTGTGAACAACCGACCGGATGATGTTCACGGCTATGCAATGGGATTCTTCTTCCATATCCACCGGGAATCCCAACTGGTATTGCTGGATTTTCTGTGGCATGTTGATTTCCTTTCATCAGAAATTTTGCACGTAAATGCAAAATTTTTTAGCACAAAGGTGGCTCAAATACAAGCTATTTTTTTGCCATTTCCCAATTGCATTGTAGCTCAATTTTGGCAATGCCATTGGCTTGTTCTTCTGTGATTCGATACCCTTTGCTGGCCAATTCCTTGCCTGGGCAAAAGGATGTGGTTTGGTCTTGATACGTAATCTTGATATCCACCAGGCGTTTGATCTGATGCACAGATCCTTCTAATCGGATGATGTACCCACCTTTGACAGAATCTGGCTCAAATCGCAAAGCAATTTCTTCTCCATTGGGAAAATGGTGCTCGTGAAATATTAGTTTAGGGGGTAGTTTTGAGGTTTGGGCTTCTCCAGCAGCCGCACGTTTTGCTATTCCTTGCTCTAGTGTTGCTTGAGCATGCTGCAATGTCAAGAGAATTCCTGGTTCTTTGGTTGGCTTAGTGGTTTTGGTCTGCTGAATGTGCTGTTGGATATTCTTCCACATCCGCGTGATTTGTTCTTGTGCAGGTCCGGCCCCTGTCTCGGAATCTGCTTCTTCCTGCTTCCAGGCAGCATCCAATTGCTGCCTGTATTCAGGATTATTTTGATATTCTAGTTCAATAGCATCCATCTCTGTTTGAGATAATTTGCCTTGTACATAATCATGTATTTTTTGTTGATCTAATTTGATCATAATATTCTCCTTGAAGGAAAATGAAATCAACATTAATTTATATAAAATTCTATAAAAATCTTTTTTCTTAATTGTTTAGATTAAATTAAATTTAGCAGGCTTATCCACCGCAGCCTTCATATATCCTGCGCAATATGGGGAAAATGGCTTGCTCTTTGCGATATTTCACATAAGCCGGGCTTTTTTGGAGCTTGCGTGCGATCTCGCTGTCTGTGTAATCTTCTAAAAAGAGATCCAACATACGCCAGTCTTTTTCTTTCAGGTTTAGGTGAAGCCTGGCTAACGCACTTTCCAAATCTTTTTTCAATGCCGCCCATGTCAAGGAATTGAGGGGTCCTTGGGGACAGTCTTGCCATGTTCTGGTATCTAGCCTGGAGGAAGTGCGTTCATCGTCTTCTGCTTCTTGCTCAGAAGAATCGTTTCTATCCCATTGTGCATTGGATAGTTCTTGTTGTCTTGTTTTTTTTCGGAGAAAATCCACCCATTTAGCGTGTCGCACACTCATGAGCCAGTTTTCAAGGGATTCAATTGGTTCTACATTGTTCCATAGAGCCTGAAATACTTCTTGGGTTAAATCTTCGGCATCTGCAATGCGTCCTGGTAATCTGCTGGCAAAATATTGATAGACCCATCCAACAGTGGCATGATATATTTTTTCAAACTCAGCTTGATCTTTTTGATTCAGTTTTGCTAAATCAAATTTTATCCAATCAATTTTGCTCATGTTGTCTCCTTCTGCTTTGCGAAACCTTTGGCAATGACATTATGATAGTCGCTCGAAAGCAGCAATTTTTAAAAGCATTTAATGGGCACACACCCTAGATCCGCTTTTGATCGGACCCGGATAAAGGCGTGAGGCAGGCGTATCTTTATGGATACGTATTGGTTGTGCACAGCATTTTGTGGATAATGTTTGTTGGATTTGCTGCCATATTCTCGCACTTTGTTCAGAGGTTGGGCCGAGTATGTCCATTTGCTGCAAGGCCATTTCTGCTTCTTGTTCGAATTCTTGTTCTTGCTGTGCCAAAAAATCATCCAATTGGCGGCGATATTCAGGGTAAACTTGGTATTCTAGCTCAATGGCATCTATCTCTGCTTGAGGTAGTTTGCCTTGCACATAGTCTTGCATTTTTTGTTGATTCCATTCTAGCATAATTTATAGTCCTTTATTGAATATAGGTTTTATAAAATTTTTATAATAATGAATGCAAAGGTCAAATTCGCTCCATCTCTGTGTCTTCATCATGTTCGAATCGTTCTATTTTGCCGAATGCATCTTCAAAAATAGCCTTTTGCCGATATTTCTTTCTCAGAAAATCTGCCAATTTATTTCTTCTAACGGCATTCAACCAACTGACTAAACATAGGATCGGGTTTTCATTCTTTTCTAGCTTATTCCATAGCGACTCAAAGACCTGTGAAGTTAAGTCTTCTGCATCATGCACATTGCCTACTTCTTTAAGAAAATATTGATAAATCATTGGGTGATAGCGTTTAAATACTTTTTCAAACTCAGCTTGATCTTTTTGATTGAGCCTGTCCAGAGCGACTTTTTCTGCCATGTTGCCTCCTCCAAAAAGAGAAATGAGCGTACCTTGCTTTTTGTAGTCGTTTGGCAATGGCAAAATTTAAAAAAATTTTGAAAATTATAAAAAATTGTGTATTTATCTTAAGTTCAATGATTCCAGAACGTTGTTTATATCATGTATAAAATTTTTCTTTGGAAAAAAATTTTTGTATGCTATAACTGTGTGCTATAATAAGCTAAATGGTGCGCCGATGTAGTTTCTAGCAGTTGTGCCCTATAACTATAGGAAGCACAAGGACTTAACGCCACTGACCTAGATTTATCCGAACTAGACTCGGCTAGGGAGGGAGCTGGCGGAAGGGGGGCTCGAAAGGCTTACATCAAGCTCCAAGGGCTCTGCCCAAGATGGCTATGATTACGTACAGGAACTATGTTAAGTCTCATGTGGCCTTATTATTGGCAGGTCAGCCATCGCAAGATG
>JAKLHB010000020.1 GCA_022710345.1 Planctomycetota bacterium | reverse complement strand
AAACAAAACACTTGCATTTCGAAATTTTGATCTCATTCACGTGCCATCCTATTTTTGGCTGGTTACGGAAACGTCTGACTATTTGACCAAAAAATCGCTTTTGCTTTGAACTTTTTTCAACAACAGATCGCGTAAATTGATTCTAGCACGATTGAGCAAACTTTTTACTGCCTCTGGAGTGGTGTCCATAGCTTCTGCTATTTCTTGATATGATAAATCTTCATATTTCGCTAAAATCACAGCAAGCCGTTGCTTAGGGGGCAGAGCAAGCAAGGCTTCTTTTACTTTATCAAAAGCTTCTTGGCGAATCAGCCAGTGGGAAGGACTCTCTTGGCGTGAGTCAGGAATACTGGATTGTGGCATGTTGCTATCGCTTTCGTATACAAGCGGGTCCATTCGATGACGCAGGTGATCTCGAATATGATTGATGCATAAGTTACTGATGATATGATAGATCCACGTTCGAAAGTGTGCGCTAGGAACATAATTTTTTCGGGAATTATAAACGCGCAAAAAAACTTCTTGCGTAATATCTTCCGCATCATCAAAATTTGCAACAAAACGTTGGATTGTCCTCATCACATAAGGAAAATTTCGTTCCATTAACTCTGTGAAAGCTGTGTCATCACCTTGGGTAAAACGCAGCATCAATTTCGTATCCATTTGCTGATTTTCTTCACTCATGCAACACTCCATTTTCCAAAGAAATAGAAAAAATTGCCAATCAGAGTGCCAGGCTGGCCCGCCTGCAAGAATCCATACATTTTAATCCCAAAAAGCCTTTTATGCCAGAAAGTTTTTGGAGAATTGACTCCATTTAAGAAAAATTAAGAAAGTGTGTTGAAATTTGGTTTGACAATCGAACTTTTATTAGTTAAACTGTAGCACACTTTTTTTCAAAAGCATTCCTTTGAAATCTTTCAAGGCATAGATTTCTGTGCGGAATTTTTTATGAACATCCAAGATATACCAGGGATTCAAGAAGTACATAGTCTAGTTGCAAAAGCTAAAATAGCGCAAGAAAAACTAGCGTATTATTCCCAACAAGAAATTGATCGAATTATCGCAGCGATGGCAAAAGCAGGTACGGATGCAGATGAATATTTGGCTCGCATGGCTGCTGGAGAAACAGGTTTAGGCCGTGTGGAAAGCAAAACAGCAAAAAACCGTTTTTCAGTAACTGAGGTAGCTCAATCAATACTAAATCTTAAAACTGTTGGAATTATTGGATATGATGAAGTGCAGCATTGCTATGAGATAGCAGAACCTGTTGGCATCATTGCAGCAATCATTCCTATGACCAATCCGACATCTACAGCCATGTTTAAATCCCTGATTAGCATAAAAGCTAGAAATGTAGTTATTTTTGCTCCACATCCTAAGGCTGTGCATTGTACGGCTGAGGCAGTGAAAATACTCCATGACGCGGCTGTTGCTGCAGGGGCTCCTGCAAATTGTTTGCAATGTGTCACTCAAGTGAGTTTAAATATCACTCAAGAGCTTATGACACATCCAGATGTAGATTTTATCTTAGCAACAGGCGGACCAGGTCTTGTGAAAGCAGCATATCAATCAGGTAAACCTGCGATTGGCGTAGGGCAAGGCAATGCTCCTGTATATATAGATCGTTCTGCTGCAATATCTTATGCGGCACGCTGTATCATAGAGAGCAAGACGTTTGATTATGGCACAGTCTGTTCCTCCGAGCAATCTCTGGTTGTTGACCAGCCTGTTTATGAACCATTGATAGCAGAGCTCAAAAAATTGAAAGCGTATGTTTTATCTGAAGAAGAAGTGCACAAGGTATCTGCGTATGCTGTGGTCGAGGATCATATGAACCCCAGCGTTGTAGGGCAACCTGCATATCAGGTAGCTAAACAATCTGGAGTGCAGGTGCCGCAAGATACAACCGTGCTCTTGGCACCCATCCAAGGTGTAGGTTCGCAGTATCCTCTTTCTCATGAAGTGCTATGCCCATTGCTTGCTGTATATCAAGTAGAAAATTGGCAACAAGGCTGCGAACGCTGCTTAGAACTGCTGCATCTCGAAGGAGCAGGCCACACAATCGTGGTACATGCTACCAATCCAGACATTATCCTAGAATTTGGCTTAAAAAAACCTGTATCCCGAATTTTGGTGAATGCTCCTAGTTCACAAGGTGGAGTGGGACTTGCTACCGGCTTATTGCCTTCGATGACGTTAGGCTGTGGAACTTCTGGTGGAAACATTACTTCAGATAATATTTCTGCTAAGCATTTGATGAATATCAAGCGTGTTACTGCAATACGCCCTGATTTTAAACTTTGGCCCAATCAGCCTATTTCTCCTGAATTGACACAGATCCAGTTATTCAATGATCCTAGTCTGTTAAGATATCCATTGGCCGATCTGCATACTCCAGCTCAGCCAAAAACTTCAGCAGCATTGACTCCTCCAGTTACATTGGCTCAGCCTCAGATTGGCAGTAGTGAAGGCAAAACAACACCTACGCCACAAATTCAGTCCTCTCGGACAGACTCCAGTGCCAAACCCATTGAGAAAAAAGACCCTTGGCCTGTTCATTCATACCCTTCGCCTGCATTAGAGCGGTTTAGAGATATTCATTGGCCATAGTGAATTTTCTCAATATAACGAATTTTGGTGATTTGATAATCAGTTGCTCACGGCTACGCTAATGTTTACGATGTATCACCATACTATGACTCGTGACATAAAATTCAAATTTGAGTGCATTGCATAAGCAACCTTGAATTTTAATCTTATGCCTGCGAGATGTAGTAGGTAATCAATGCCTTTTTAGACATAAAGCATATTTATTTGCGTTTCTATTCATGCAAATTTATTTTCAATAGTTATTGAGCATTTGGATCATTTATGTAGAAAGGTTTGTTATGAGTAAGATTGCATTGGGTTTGATTGAAACCCGCGGTTTAGTTGGTTGTGTAGAAGCTGCTGATGCTATGGTCAAGGCAGCAAAAGTCACTCTGCTTGGTATTGAAAAAATCGGTGGTGGTTATGTGACGGTCATGGTTCGAGGGGAAGTAGGTGCTGTAAAAGCTGCCACAGATGCTGGAGCTACTGCAGCCAAACGTGTTGGCGAATTAGTTTCTGTACACGTGATTCCAAGACCACACAGTGAAGTGGAACAGATTCTGCCTAAAAATCCTAATTGGACACGGGACAAAGAGGAACAATAACCAACTTGGCCGGTTTGTGGTATTTTAGCCATGTTTTCACTGTTCAATACAGGAACATGGCTGGATAGATTGGAAGCAATATGCAACTTAGAACCTATATTTTCTTAGACAGTTATCAACCACAACTGGCTTCTTATACAGCCGCAACCATTGGTGGATATTTGACTATTCCTGGCGAGGCTTCGATTTGGATAGAAGTTGCGCCAGGAATGGCGATCAACCGCGTTACGGATATTGCGCAAAAAAGCAGTGAAGTTCGGCCAGGCGTGATTGTGGTTGAGCGTGCTTTTGGTGTATTGGAAGTCCATGCTTTAGCTCAGGATATTGTTTTGGAAGCAGGTCGCCAAATCCTTCAGTATCTAAATTACAAAGAACAAGACCGGCTCACACCCAAGATATTTTCATCAGAAATCATCACAGACATGGATCCATATCAATGCATGCTCATTAATAGAGGACGTAAAGGAAATTTGCTGCTACCTGGCCAAGCCCTCTATATCTTAGAGGTACACCCTGCCGCGTATGCTGTATATGCAGCCAACGAGGCTGAGAAAGCCTCTCCCATTTTTTTAATTGATATTGAGCCTATTGGAGCTTTTGGCAGATTATATTTGAGTGGCTCTGAAAGTGCAATTCATGAGGCTGCCAAGGCTGCAGAATTAGCACTGGCTTCTGTTCAAGGTGTTCCAAATACAGAAGCTTTGTCCAGAAATGCCTAAAGGACATACCATGTCATATACCTGTATGGGTTTCTTAGAACTAAGCACCATTGCCAAAGGAATTCAGGTAGTGGATGCTTTGCTCAAGAAAGCAACTATTGTGATCCAATTTGCATATCCGGTAAGTTCTGGCAAATATTTGGTTGGATTTGTCGGAGAAGTAGAAGAGGTTAAAAGCGCTAGTTTCCAAGGCCGTGAAGTAGCAGGCTCAAGTTTGTTAGATTTTTTTATTATCCCAAATTTGCATGCTGAAATTTTGCCAGCTCTTGCACAAGAGATTCAAACAACAAAAATCGAAGCCCTTGGAATTTTGGAAACTGTAACATGCGCTGCAACTGTGATTGCTGCTGATGCGGCCTTGAAAACTAGCAAAGTTAAGCTGTTGAAGATTCAATTAGCCAAAGGGATTGGTGGCAAAGCATATTTTGTCATAGAAGGCGAAGTTGCAGATGTAGAGAGTGCGATCGCTGCTGGAATACGTAGCATTCGGTCCCAGGGCATTGTAGATCGAGTAATCATTCCTCAAGCACGAGCAGAGCTTTTGCAAATTTTGCATTAGCTTATGTTCATGGCTAAAAACATGAGCATTTTGAGCAATACTCAACTAAATTCCATAGTTGCTTTGGTGTTTTGCTGCATTACATTATCTTATATAGTGTTACAGCCACCTGGACTGCTTTGGAAACAGAACCCCGACTTGATTGTTGATTGGAGTAATTCTGTTGCAAGCAACCCATATCTACCGTCTGAAAATCTGGCACAAGCACCAGATAGCGACCTCTTCTCAAAATATCGAGCGCTAGGTGAAACCGCCGAAGAGCAAGGAAATCTCAATGCTGCAATCCGCGCATATCGCTGGGCACTGACAGTACGATCTGATCCAATACTTGTCGCCCGACTACAAAAACTTCTTCAAGCCCAAGAACAAAAATATCGTGAAGAAACACAATGGCTCGAGCTTTGGCAAAAGGCCGAACAAATGGAAGACGCAGGCCAATATACCCAAGCACTATCTTACTATGAAACTCTAGCAAGCCTTAAAAATTTAGAAGTGGTGGAACGCAAAATCAGCCAAATGCGTACAATTTTAGCATTATCTCAAAAACATCAAAAAATTTTGAAGCAAGCACAAGATTATATTCAAGATGGTCATTGGGGCCAAGCTTTAAAGGCACAATCCAAATTGCAGAAAATTCATACAGATTGGCCAAATGAATTCAAACAGCCAAATGAGCTAGAAGATTTGTTTGCAACAGTGCAACAGCAATTGGCTATTGTGAAAGAGGCTTGGCCTAGCATAAAGCCACTCTTGGATCAAAAACGATATGCTTATCTTCATAAATTGTTAATGAATTGGGAATTACCGATTCCGAAGCAAGGCTTGATTCGTTTAATCCAAAAACATTGGCAAGCTGAGATGGTGTGGATTTCAGAGGGCACATTTACCATGGGTTCCACCTTGGATCCTGATGAAGAGCCTACGCAAATCCGCAAACTTCACGGTTATTACATAGATCGCACAGAGGTTACCAACGAACAATATCGTTTGTTTATCAAAGATACTGGTCACCCTATTCCAGTATCTTGGGAAACTGGGCCAATCCAGGAAAAATGGCCTGTTCACGGTGTTTCCTGGGAAGATGCTCAGGCGTTTGCAGCTTGGATCGGCAAACGTCTTCCTACAGAAATAGAATGGGAAAAGGCCGCGCGTGGTAGCGATGGTCGAATATATCCATGGGGAAACCATTTTGAACCTGGATTTTGCAACAGTATTGAAGCAAAAATTAATCAATGTACCCCAGTGGCCCAATATCCACTGGGCAATTCTCCTTATGGCTGCTGCGATATGATCGGAAACGTCTTAGAATGGACAGCAGATGTATACGCTCCATATCCTGGTGGACGTGAGCCTAGGTTGGTTCGTCCAGACTATCGCGTGGCTCGAGGAGGCTCCTGGTATTATTCTAAGGATTCATTGCGTGTGACGAATCGTTACCCATTGCCTCAAAAAATTCGATTAGTCGCAATAGGGTTTCGCTGTGCCTTAGACCCTATCCAGGAATAAAGGAGGCGCTCACTCACCAGGTAGTAGCGAAATTATATGCCGTTTGCACAATTCTTATCTGCAAAAAGTATTTACCTTGACTATGATCCTAGTATGCTATATCCAACAGAAGATGAAACATGCAATCCACGAGAACTGCGGCGTAGAATCCATGAAAGCGTTTTGACAAAAATCGCAGAATTGTTAAATGCATCTGGTAGAATTGGCAATTGGCATCAATTGCTTTCTGCGTTGCTTTATAATGACAGGCAAGTTTCATCAGCCATTGGAGAAAATATTGCAATTCCTCATGTGCGATGTATGCAAGTCAGGTCTTTGAGAATGGCATTTTTGCGATGCCCCCAAGGCGTTGATTTTGATGCAATAGACAAAGAAAAAGTGCATATTTTCATTGCAATGGTTGCGCCAAATTATGACGATAGTTTGTATTTGCGTGTATATAAGCGAATTGCTGAAGGATTTTTAAATCCAACGCTTCATGCAAAACAACGCTTTATGCAAGCAAAACAGCCTGGAGAAATCATCCGTATCATGGATGAGTGCTTTGGCGGTGGCCCAATAGGCGAACATGAAGAATGGGAACACACAGAAGATGAATCTTTATCCACAGGTCCTCGCTAGCCAAAAACGGTCGCGAAATTAAAAGGTGCGGTTCATAACCGCACCTATATTTTTTTAAATCGCTTAGTCTTATATTCAGCAAAAGCTTTGTATTTCTATCGCTTTGCAATACAACCATCGCCAGTTAGGCTGGCCTATTATATCTAGTTTGAAGGCGAATGTCAACCTCGGAAAGCAGTGCTTGTGGATAATGAAACCATTCAGCCTTTTCAGCATTATGCTTTGGTGAAATCCTTGTAATCAATGGGGGAACACGAAGACAAGATAAGGCAGCATCAAATGCAGGCAATACGATATCTTCTGTAAAGGGCTTTTCTTCAGGCGTAAGCAAGAAATCCTCAAAAAGAATTGCATTGTAAAAAAGACCGAGGAACGGCGCATAATACTCATGAGAATGCCCACCATGAGAATGAAACCAACGCGAGGCATCTATTGTAGTAATCCCTGCGAAGTGAGGTACAGCATACAGTAGTTCATGATGAAATGCACTTAGTGGTTGATGCCAAACTGTAAAAATGTCACAAAAACGTCGTCCATCTGCACTTGGCATGTCCACTACTCGGCGAGTTACATTGGTTGTGCTAGTCATACTCTCAGGCCCAGGGGAAAAGCGCATACGAGCAAGAGCACATTTGATTGGATTGCGTGTGAGAAATCTATCTTCATGAAATTCAATAAATAGTGGCTGAAGATTGTATGCTCTTGCTAAGTCTACAAAAAGAGCAGACTCATAGTTAGGTGTTGCAAGTTGTCGAAAAATAACAGCATGAGGACGACTTCCTAAAAAGATAGATAAGTCGTCATTTGAACAGGGATTTTTATCAGATAGACGTGTGTGGAGGATACTGACAGCTTCTTCCAATGGTAGGTACAGTTGTTCCAGAGAAGTTTTCATGGCGATCTCTAAGCCGCTCAGGAGTTGAACAAAGCTGCTATAGCCACGTTAGGCCAAGCACTAGATGACTCAAGTATAAGCTGCTAAGCGGTCATATTGTAAAATGCTGATTCGAACGAATTTTTGGGGAGCCGTTATGCCAGTTGACAATGCTTTACAAAACCTGATTGTGGCAATTCAGCAGCCAAGAAAACATCCAAAGGCTTTCTTTGCTGTGTTGCTTTGTATGGCTAGAAAATAGCCAACAACGCATGCTGCAATTGACAGAAGGAAGCAAGATTTTCTTGAGCTGTTTCCCCAAAAAAACGTCATAATCGCTACAATTACTTTTTACCTTCAAAAAGATTAGGCGGCCAAATAAATGCGCGTTCGCGTAATCGTGCGCGCATTTGCATTAAAGCAGCCAAAACTTTTTCATTGCGCAGTTTGATGCGAATCATTTCTTGGGCTTCTTCAAATGGGACCACGCCGCCGTATTGGATAGCTTCAATCTTCACAATATGGCACCAAGGCTCAGAATCCAGTGGGATAGGTTCACTGATTTCTCCTTGTTTCAAGGAAAAAGCAATATCTTCGACTTCTCGATGTAAGGCTTCGCCTTTGCCAAAAAAATCCCATACTTCTGCACCATCACGCTCAATTCTAGGCCACGTGCCGCCTTCTTTTGCATACGGGCCATTAGAATGAAGCCGTGCCATTTCCTCAAAACTTGCTCCTTCCCGCAATTGTTTGACAATTCCATCTGCTTTAGCCAATGTTTGCTCTCTTCCACCATTCCTGGAATAAAATAAGGTAATAAACCGTGTTTTAATCTTATTTTGCTTGGTGAATTCAGCAATGTTTCTTTCATAATAGTACTTGACTTCCATAGGCGGAACAAAGGTATCAATGACAGCGCGCACTTCTTTAGAATAAGTCGTTTTCTTTTGAAATAGCTCTCTTAAGGTTAATTGAGAGCGCATCAGTTCTTCTAAATCAACTTCACTCGCGCTAAACGGAGTGCTGCTTTTGCTCGACAATTCTTCCTCTACTTTTTCTTTGATGGTTTTATCAGATATGTTGATGTTATAGCGTTTTGCCTCTTGTAGCATCAATTTTTGATCCACCATATCTTGAAGCACTTTTTGCATTATGGTTTGTCTTTGCACTTCTTTTTCTCTCAGAGAGCCTGACGATGCTTCAATCTCTTGCAAAGGCTCTCGAATTTTATCCACCAATTCTCCGTAGGTGATGATTTCCTCATTTACAATAGCTACAATAGTATCTGAGCGTTCTTGGGCAATGCCCATGATCAAAATAGAAAACAAGAATGCTGTGATCAAAAGCCAACGAATCTGCATATTTTTTCCTTCTTATTTTTTTCCTGGTGTTTCAGCCAAATATTTTTCGATCATGCTTAAAAGGCGAGTTGGAGTGATACGCTCTTCCTTTTTTTTGGTAATCATCAATTGCATCAACAGCCGTCCAGCGCTGGTTAATTTGGGGATTTGCTTCACTTGGACGATTTCATAAATTTGTTGGCGCATGACTTCCTGTGCATCTGGGCCAGTGAATGGTACCTTGCCGGTTAGCATATGGAAACATGTAATTCCTAAAGAATACACATCACTTCTGCCATCTAAATCTTTTTGGCCTCGTGCTTGCTCTGGAGAAATATATTCCACAGTTCCACAAGTGATGTCCTCAGCGCTTTCTTGTGCTTTAGTGCTTGAGATTTCCACCGCATACGCAAAATCACATAGCTTTACTTGGCTGCCCATCAGTAGAATATTGGCAGGTTTGATGTCTCGATGAACTATTTTTTTGCTTTCCAGATAGGCCAGCGCTTTTACAATTTGAAATGCCATCTCAAAGGTTGAACGTTCTGTGAACATTAAACCTTTGCTCAAAAAGGAATCCAAACTTTCGCCGCGTACGAATTCCAAGGCCAAAAAATACATCCCTTTCGATACACCAAAATCAAGGCCTTTTAATATATTTGGATGATCTAGCCGAATTAGCATCATGCCTTCATTGATGAATTGCTTGAGGATTTTTTTGTCTTGGTTAAAGCCTGGATATAACAGCTTCAGCGCCACCATATCGCCAGTTTCGATATTTTGCGCCTGGAATACAACGGCTGTGCCACCGCTCCCCATTTTTTCCAGGACACGATAGCCAACAATAGGCTGCTCCATAGCCTCTTGATTGGGAAGACCATGTTGTGTTGTATCAATATATTTCCCAGATAGATGAATGGCTTTTTGGCTTCTGCTTTGGAGCACTTTTCTGAATTCGCTCACATCAAAGGGTTCAATCTCGGAATCCATGGATGCTTGTCCAATACTCAACAAAGTTGTTGGCCCAAGACATTCAACCACATTGTGACAATTCAATGCAACGAGTCTTAGGCCATTATGATTGGATTTTAAGTTTCTTAGAGGGATTTTTCAAGCTTTTTATCTTGGCATAATGTTATGATTATATTTAACTCTTTATTCCCCAAATAGTTAATGATTTATAATTTTGTTATTATTCTGCTGCAAAAATTTTTGCAGAAATATTTGAGTGTCCTCTCACTCAACTTATGCTATACTGGCTGCAGGTGGATTTTCGGAAATTCTAACTTGTTGTGCTAGAATAGCACTAAAAAATCTACTTAAGCTGTATCAATCAAAATAAATTCTCTCGGAAGTCAAAGTTCTCTTTGATAGAATGCCAGGGTTTCCTGTGTCCCGTCAGGACACGATAAGAGCCGACATAACCTGGGGTTAAAAACCCCAGGCTTTATTCCAAAGCCGCTTCGCGGCAAAAAACTTTGCACTGCAGCGCATATCTTATTTATACGATAGTTCTATTTAGGTGGACTTTCGAAAATTCTATACAGGTTAAGATAGTGCTTTGTTTTTTGATTTTGCTAACTCAACTTATGCTACAGGTTAAGATAGTGCTTTATTTTTTGATTTTGCTAACTCAACTTATGCTACAGGTTAAGATAGTGCTTTGTTTTTTGATTTCTTAAGGAGATGCAAGATGTTATCATTTATTTTAGGGCTTATTTTTTTCCCGCTTACAATCTTGTTCAGTTGGGTTGTGGTCCATCCACAAGAAGAAAAATTAGTTTTGATGTGGGGCAAACTTACTCGGGTGATCAAAACTCCAGGACTTTGCTTTGTCAACCTTTGGGGTAGTAAAGTTATCACTGTTAGCACCAAGCAGCAAACCATTGAAATACACAAAGCCGTTGTGGCAGATGCTAATGCGAACCCGATCATCATTGCTGCGGTTTGTACATTCAAGGTCGTCAATTCTGTCAAAGCAGCGCTTCAAGTTGAAGACTATCTGAATTTTGTGCGATTGCAGGCTGTGGCAGTCTTAAAACAAGTGGCATCCAAGTATCCATACTCATCTCCTGATGGGCATAGCCTCAAAGATGAGACAGCTCACATTGGGCAAGAAATGGTCCGAATCTTAGCAGCCAAAGTCCAAATAGCCGGTGTGGAAATCATTTCCTACGAAATTTCTGACCTTTCTTATGCTCCAGAGATTGCCCAAGCCATGCTAGTACGCCAACAGGCCCAAGCACTTGTGGATGCACGTAAAATTGTAGTAGAAGGTGCCGTCGAAATCGTCCACGATGCCATCACCCACCTGAAAGCCAAAGGTGTCGAGATTAACCCCACTCATCAATCCAAGGTTGTGGGAAATCTCCTTGCCATTATCTGTGGAGAAGCCAAGGTCCAGCCCACGTATGCCATTCAAGATTACGAATCTGACAAAACGTCTGAGAATATGCAAAAAGTCATCCAACTTTTGGAAGAAATCAAAAGAAATCTTACACCAAAAGCTTAAGGCGTGATACTTAAACCTAGTTGCTTGACTAGGGACGCATAGATACGAATAATGGGTGCCTTTTGATGAACTCCTGAGTTTGACAGCAATCAACTACAGAATTAGAAAAAAAGCCTCAGCGCTAGAAAAAAGGCTATGTTGCGAGCATAGCCTTTTTTCCGTTTGAAAAAGCAACATCATGCTGTGTAGCATCTTTTCTACAAAGGCTAGGAATAAGACGCAATTTGGAAAACAAAGTGCAGGGATACTGTTTTTTTACAAAAGCCCACTTTGTGGCAAAAAGATTTTGATCAAATGTTCATGGAAGCAATGATGATCTCGCTTATTTTTCAAGGCCGGCTAAGGCTTATTTTTCAAGGCCGGCTAAGGCATCCTTAAATTCTTTCAAAGCAGGTGCAGTGCCGGCTTTTTCGACCAGCAGGGCTAAAGATTCTTCGTCGTCAGGGAGGAGATTTTCGTCTGTGTTTTTGCATATATCTTCCCATCTAGCATACTTATGCTCTGAATAAGCTCCATTTTTTGCGTTTTTCCCAAAGTGTCTTGCGGCTGAAACCTAGGATGCGGGCTAATTGGCTGTCGTTATATTGATTTTGTTTGTGCAAAACAAAGAGCCGTGCGTATTCGTCAATGGACATTTCTTGGCTAAAAAAGTCAATGACTTTGAAATTTGGGTTGTTGGTCAGTATCTTGAAATGCTGGGCTGAAAGCTCTTCTTCGTCATGGAGGCTCAGGACATTGTACAATGTATTTTTCAATTCTCGGACATTGCCTGGCCAATTGTAGTGCATTAAAATTGCCATTGCTTTTTTATCAAGCCTGCGGACAGGGCATTTATTTTCTTGAGCATACTCGGCTAAAAAATATTCGACCAGCAAGGGAATATCTTCCTTGCGCTCTCGTAGGGTTGGAAGAACAATTTCCACGACTTTGAGGCGAAATAGTAAATCTTCTCGGAATATGCCTTGGCTGACTAGTTCTGTGAGATTTTTATTGGATGCAGAGATAATTCGAACATCCACAGGAATTTCTTCTTTGCCGCCCACACGTCGGATCACATTGGTTTCAAGCACGCGCAGCAAATTAGCCTGCATGCTTGGGCTCATATCTCCGACTTCGTCTAAGAAAAGTGTTCCACCGTCGGCTAGCTCAAATAGGCCTTTTTTATCAATATACGCACCAGTGAACGCTCCTTTTACGTGGCCAAATAGCTCACTGGCCAATAGGGTTTCGCTAATGGCTGCGCAATTTTCAGATAGAAAATTTTTGCTCTTTCGATTGCCGCTAAAATGGATGGCTCGAGCCACTAGCTCTTTCCCTGTCCCGCTTTCTCCATAGACGAGAACCGGAATGGTCTTATCTGTGACTTTGTCTAATATTTTAAAGACTTCTTGCATGCGGCTGCTACGGCCAATGAGATGATGGTATTGATATCTGGCTGTAAGCTCAGCCTGGCTTTGCTGGAGTACTTCCTTGGCTTCCTGTAATTCTTCATCTTTGCGTTCGATTTTTTGAGCGAGCTTTGCATTTGCAGTGGCCAGGCGTTGGTTGAGCTTTTCGATCTGTTCTTTGCTTTTTTTCAATTCTTCTTGCCGTGCGGTATTCTCTGCAATCAATTGGGCAGTTTCAATGGCAATCGCGGCTTGTGTTGCAAATGCTTCTAGAATTTCTTTATCGCTCGGTAAAAATACAGAAGTTTCAAAACGGTTGTCTAAATACAATGCTCCAATGATTTTTTCATGTACTCGTAATGGGACGGCTAAGACAGAATGGAGCTTTAGCTCGCTGACCGAACGATATCCATCAAACCGCTCATCTTGAAGTGCGTCGGCTGTGAGGATGGGAATGCCTGTATGGATGATTTTTTCTGTGATCGAATGGCTCACTTCAAATTCTGGATTGGCAATGTCTTCTTTTTCAAAGTTTCTGGCGACTTCAAAATCTTTTTTTTCTGTGGTGCTTAAGATCAAAAAGCCTCGTTCAGCTTTTGTAATTTCAATGGCTGTGTCCATAATCAGATCGAGCAATTTTCGAAGATCATGCTCTCGGTTGAGCTTTGTATTGATTTCCAAAAGCCTTCTCAACTTGCCAACTTCGTCGCGTTGTTGCTCCAATGTTTTTTCTTGCATTTCGCTTCGATATTGAGCAACCGATGATTCCATCATATTCCATGGTACTAAGGAATTGCCTAATTTAGGATCATCCAAGGGCAATTCCATGCTCAAAGAAGCAATTGTTTGCAACATCTCTGCAATTTGCGGCAATTTAAAATATTGCTCTCGAATATCTTTGGGAAGATGGCTGGTTTGTTTTTCTAAGTCAGCCTGCGCAGCCTTAAAATTTTCTAAAGCAGCTTGGATATTCCCTGTAGTCCGGTAAGCCAGACCTTGGTAATAATATAATTGTGGCCGATAGGCTTCATAGTGATATTGTTGTATCTTGCTTAAAATCTTTTCACTCGTCTCCAAAAGTAGATCCACAGGCTGTTCACTGGCATAATCAATTTTAAGCTTGGCTAAATTCACTTGGATTTCGCGGAGAGGGGAGTATGTTTTCTGCAAAGCTTCCATGGCCTGGCCCCAAATTTTCAAAGCCTGCTTTTCATCTTTGCCAATCCACAGCACGCTCCATTCACTTAAAATCCAGGACAAATCAGCATGTTGTGGCTGACTGTACTCCCAGGCCTTTTTGTATAATTCATCGGCAGTATCTGGCTCCTGCAACAATGCCAGCCGTGCTTGGGCTAAGGCAAGGCTTGTTTGATAGGAAGTAAAATTTTCTTTTTGGCTGATATGAATGGCTTGTTGTAACAAATTGCTGACTTTTTTAGGATTTGCCAATGTGCAGTAAATGTCTATCATTCCTAAAATAGCTTGCATTTGGATTTCTGGATCATATTGAGTATGGCTTAGTTCTAATGTTTTTTGAAAATGAGAAAGTGCGTCTGAATAAGAGCCGCGATAGCGCTGCCATGCAGCAATCCATAGATATAATTTCATCTCTGCTGCAGCATGCTGCAAATGCTGGGCTATGGCCAATGCCCATTTGAGCTGCGTTTCTGCATCTACGACATTTTCCCAAAATATTTTGTCTAGGCTTAAGATATAGTCTAGCAAAAATCCAGGGACTTGTAATTCAGGCAGTGAATTTTCAAAAATAGAGAGAGCTTTCTGAAAATTTTTAATACTTTCTGGAATCTGTTTTTGTTCCCAATTCCAAACAGTTTTCGTGATATAGTAACAAGCTTGCCAAAATTCAGCGCGAGTTTGGCGCAATTGCTTTAGGTACAAGGTTACACGATCGCTGTTCTTTTGCAAAATAGCCAAGTTGGCCAAATGCCACCAAACGATTTCCTCGGCTTTCTTTTGTGCTAAAGGCTCCCAATATTCAGCAGCCCAATCATATTGATCCACAGCCATTGCCCAATATCCAGCAATTGATGCTAATTTTGCATCTGTGACTGGATATGACCGAAGCCTTTTGATCCAATTTTCTAGACTATTGCACAGGCCTAAACGTCCAAGATAATTAAATATACTCGTCCATAAATGAGTTGCGGCTAATCCTTTTTGTTGTAGCAAAAGGTCTGTGATCAAAAAAATTTTATGGCGCATGGTAGAACGTGTCCATACTTCAATTAAACGATGGAACAACGTAGCCGACACTTTACATCTTGGTTTGAGATATTCGTAAATGTCATTGCTTGCTATTGCGACTTGGAGTTCTGTTGTGATATAAAGGATTTGGTCTTGATAGAGCCGCCACAAAATAGGAATCACAGTTTCTGGATTTTGCATGGCATTGAGCAGAATGTCTAAAGAAAATGGCCAGCCTGCTGTTGCCAATATCTCTAAAATATCCGAGGCTTGTTTAGGCAATGTCTCCAGCCAATCTGAAATAGCCTGGTCTAAGGTCTTTGGAATCTTGAAATCCTCGAGACTCATGGCACTGATACACCAGGCTCCATCTTCTCGATACAACATGCCTTTTTGAAGCAAAAGCTGCAAAAGTAATTTAGCATAAATCGGTTTACTTTGGCTCACGCGGCTGAGCCAAGCAGAAAATTTTGCTGGTGCTTCTTTTAATCCTAAAAATTCAGCCAGATATTGTTGAAGATAAGTGGCATCTAGCAAATTTTCATCTTGCAATTGTACCCAATTTTGGAGCATGGGATGTTGTTTGACATTGCTCACAAATTTTTCCCATGCGGGAGATTTTGTAGAAAAATATCCTATTCCAATGATGATCACGTGTGGTTGGCTAATTTTCTTGATGTGTGTAGCGATTTCCAAAAGCAAAGCAAACAGATAATCTAAAAAATCCTCATACGCCCATTGAAGATTCGATATCAAAAGCAAAAAAGGCGTTTGTATTTGGGATACCAACGTAGCGATCACTTGACTACGCACACGATGATATATTGCATCCCATTCTTGTACCAAAACATGCGGGGATTCTACATCTTTTGGATAGATAGTATCAAAATTGGGTAGAAAATCCGACCATTCTAATAATGGAAACGCACGATTGGCTGCACAATGCCATTCCATGAGCCGCAAAGGCTGTGCTTGAGCAATTTCACGTATATAAGAACAAAACGCTTGCTGCACATCTTCGGTCAGTGTATAGAAAAAAACAGTCGGTTCTTTTTCTGGGTTCTTTAACCAAGCTTCTATAGGCTGTTTTGCGCATGAGATGGGTGCTGTATAGCTTGGACTAGCATTGGCATGGCTAACGACTAAAGGCTGGACATCAGGAGCTAGTGGCTGGATAGCATTTAAAAATTCTGCAGCATTGTGCCATCGTTGATAAGGTTGAGGAGACACAGCCTGGATTAAGGCTTTTGCACATATTTCTGGAATATTAGCTTGGCTAAGATTTTCGGCTAAATCCATCTGTGTAATATCTGAAGTATGTAATATTTCTTGCAGATAAACATTCGCCAAAGCATATAGATCAGATTGGATACTAATTCTAGCGTGAGCTACTTCAGGAGCTGCATATTCAAAAGCTTCTGCAACTGCAAAGCCAGGTGGAACTAACCCAACATTTCGAAAGCAAACTTCCCAACTATGTTCTGTGGGCAAGAGCATAATATGAAAAGGCGAGACGCTATAGACTAGCATTCCTTTTTCATGAATCCAGTGCATTTTTTGCAGGGCAATGGCCAAGCTTTTGATCAGATCATCTGTTTCTAAATGTACTTCAGCCAAAAATTTACATTCGGTAGGCTTTGGAGTAATCCAATATGCAAATGTTTTGGATTCGCCTAAAAATGAGCCTATATAGCTTTGCAACTGTGTATCCCAAGCAGAATTTTCTCCTAAATGATATTCTGCGAAATGGGAGATACTTAACGTAATTTTATTATCCATGCGTTGACACCAACGCAGCCATTCCCGTTGATAGCTGAGAAATGCTTGCCATGCCAACGATGTAGTATTTCCTGGGATCCAGAAATCTAGCAAAACTTCTGATTCGGAAAGATTATCATAGGCCACAAATAAAGCAGTTGCGCCGATTTTGCATAAATATTTTTGAATTTGATAACGTTGCATCATAGCAAAAAATCCGCACAGAAAATTCCAGACTTAGCCTGGACAAAAGCGCGGCTTTCTCTAAAAGATTATCTTTGATGATCTTGACACTACCATAGTGCACTATTATAGCATCAATCGTTCTGTTTTACAAGCAGGAAAGCATTGCAATTCCTGGCAAAATTTGTTAGATTATGCATGATCCTGGCAATGATTTGCCAAATTTTTTTGTATGAAATTTTTCATAACCATAATGTATTTCTAATCTTAAAAGTAAAATTGGAGACCGCACTTTCTCATCTTTCAAACAGTCCTTCAATTTTTTATTTAAAATAAAATAGAAAAAGAAATTATAAAACTATAAAAATCTATTTTCAGTATTTAGCACTGTAAAAGGTAGAAGCTTAGTGCGGAAAATTCTATGAATCAGGCATTATTATTGGTTGATATTCAAAATGACTATTTTCCTGGCGGCGCAATGGAACTGGTAGGCAGCATAGAGGCGGGTATTCAGGCAGGCAAGCTACTTCAAATCTTCCGGACGAAACATCAACCCATCATCCATATCCAACATGTCACCACTAGACAAGGTGTCAACATCTTTTTGCCCAATACCAAGGGTGTTTTGATCCATGAAAGTGTGTCTCCTCTCCAAGGCGAAACTGTGTTTCAAAAGCATTACCCGAACAGCTTCCGTGAAACTCCGCTCTTAGAACACCTGCGCCAGCATCAGATCACGCAACTCGTGATTGCAGGGATGATGACTCATATGTGCATTGATACAACCACCCGTGCTGCAGCAGACCTTGGATTCCAATGCATGTTAGCTCATGACGCATGCGCCACAATATCCTTGTCTTTTGGCAATATCACTGTCCCAGCAGAGCACGTCCATACGGCTTTCCTCGCCGCACTCAATGGCATCTTTGCTAAGGTGCTCTCTGTGAAAGAAATCTCTGCGGCCCTATAGAAGCACATCCTTAATTGGCTAAAATTTTCGCCATTTCTTCGGCTATTGTCTTTGCCTGGAGAAATGGCGAAAATTGGGCATCAGGTGCGGTATGATTAAACAGTGAGATCAACGATTTGGCCTTGGTCTGTTTGGATTTGAGCTGTTCCATTTGGATATAGCTTATTGAGCTTGCCTTGATATGTATAGGTAAATGCAGTGTATGTATAAAAATGTTGTTGGGCACGAACGCTATATTCCCAAAATTTCTTTTGCACATCATCTTTTTGTAGGTATTCTAGCAAGGCGCTTTGTTGAAACCCAAGCAATAATTGGTGCAAAATTTTGGATCGTGCTTCGTGCTCTTGAAAATTGGGATAAGCAATGGCCATTGAGGTTGCAGTAGAGGGCAAGTCTTCTGGTTTAGCATAGACATTGATCCCCATGCCAATGATCACTTGTGAAAAATCTGGATCTAAGCTTTGAAGCAGGATCCCTGCTAGTTTTTGATCGCCGCAATATAGATCATTGGGCCATTTTAGCGTTAAATTTTGGTCGCATGTCCCGTATGCTTCTGCAATCGCCTTGTATAAGATGACTCCACAAGCTAGATTGAGCAAGCCCAGTGAACGTCCCCATGGATTTGGCTGGACCCAAGATACATAGAGGTTCGCATCTGCTGGAGACTCCCACACACGGCCATACCTGCCTCTTCCTTTGGTTTGCTGATTGGCGACCACAATCCAAGATTGGTGACGCTTTTCCCAAAGCCTGGAGCATTCTAAGTGAGTGGAATCTAAAACTGGAACAAAAACAAATTCGCGCTCTGGGAAATTGCGTATGAATTCACGCTGTTTTTCTGGATCAAACAGGTTCACGCCTCTTTCTCCCTTGCTGTGATGAACCGTGTGACTTCATCTTTTTTGCGATTGATGTACGTCATGGCCGTGGCTTTGTCTTTGAATTTCTTTCGATAGGCCACCCATTCTTTTTTTTCTTGTTCCAATTTTTTTTGTGTATGAGCGCTGTAATAAATTCCTGAAATCAGCGTTGTCACAAAGTATTTGCCTTTGCGAGTCGGGCCATACTGAATGCGGGCTAAAATGCTTTTGCCAAATATCAATTGGTGTTCTTGCACCAAGCCTTCAAATTTCCAATTCATAATTTTTCCCTCAAATTTGCCAGGTCAATTGGAAACATGCTACTTTTTTGATGGAGATGGTTCTTCTGGTGGAATCTTGCCTTCCAGCAAATCTGCATGAACATCTGGATGCTCGAATAATTCGCGGAAATAACCTGCCATTTTAGCACCTAATATGCCATCTATAAAACGATGGTCAAATGTGCAGCATAGATTTAGCCGAGACCGGGGCACAATTTCATCATTCTCTAGCACAACGGCTTTTTTGAAAATTTTTCCAACTGCCAACTGCACAGGAGTACGGCCTAGATGCGTCAAAGGCACAAAGATAAACTCTTGGCCTAAGCTGCCCACTGCTGTGATCATTAGGCTTCCAAATGCATCTTTGGGAATCCCTAGCCAAGCGAGGTTCAGATTTAAGTCGTATTGCAGCCAATTTAAGAATCGAATCGCAAATGGAATCATTCGCCAAGGAATATACTGGAATGGATTTTGTGCTTTGCGAATAGGATGGTGCTTTGAGCTACGGACTTCTTCGCTTTTCTGTATAATGTGCTTGGCAAACTCTACGATGCCTAGGCGATCTACATTGCGAACGCAAATTCCCACTAACTCGGTTTCTGCATCTTCCAATCCGACTTGGAAGAAAATATCCACGTCCTTGCGAATATATATTCTACCATTTGCAATAATGCCATTGAGTTGAGGATATTTATGCAGGACAAGTGCCATGATTCTTCCAACTAAATGGTTGACTGTCACACGTGCACCTGTTTCTTTTCTTAATTTTTCTAAATAAGCGACTGTTTTTTCACAATCCAATTCTAGCAAACCGTATACTTGGGGATCACCAACTTTTCCCCAATTACCCATAGAGATTTTACGGAAAAGGGATGGTTTCTTGAGTTCTTCACGTTCTGCATTCCAAAAGCTCATAAAAAATCCGATCTATCCCTTGCTTGGAAGGGTAGCCCGGCCTCTTTCAACAAATAGAGAAAATTTAAGATTCAGATGGTTCACTTAAAGAAAGTAATTCTTCACGAATAGAATCTAACAGATGAATTTTTTCTCCTGCTAATTTAGAATTTCCAGCAGTAAGCGCCTCTTGAGCAGACCTCAATGCCCACGCAGCTTCGATGTATCGAGACGGAGTGATCCATTGTTTTTTTTCTTGTAAAAGGGCCGAAAATGTATTTAATTGATGTTGCAGCCCAGAAACAATGGGTTCCATATGTTCAGTCTTAGGAGTTTCAGTGCTTGTGGTTGAAGTTATATTGGGTTTATTTGCTGTGTCTATTCTCACTTTGGCACTTAAGTTTGGGCGATCGGGCAAAGTAACAGATGCTTCTAGGATTCTGGATTCATTGAGACTAAACGTAATCCAAATGGGAACCCCAGCCGGCAAGCCTGGCGGCAAATCCAATAATAATCGGCCTAAAGGCGTATTTTTCGTAGCAATAGGATCATTCCCCTCATAAATCCATATCTCGATGCCTTTTTGATTCATCACAGAAGTGAAGTAATCTTTGCGTGTGATGCTCACAGGGTAAAAAGCACCAACGGGCAAAATAATCGAATATGTATTTCCGCCTTCATCCACCCCAATTCCAAGAGCATACGCTGTTCTAGGAACTACCACTAAAGCATCTTCTGCAATGTGCTCGTCAAACCCGGCGCTATGATACGTTTTGGAACTAGCCGATGGCAACAATTTTGTATAGATTGCGGCTCCTAAAGCAACGCATTCATCTGGATTTAATTCATCACGCGGTGGTTTTTGAAAAAGCTCAGTCAGCATTTGGTGGACTAAAGGAATGCGAGTGCTACCTCCGACTAATAAGATTTTGTCAATTTCATTGGGTCTTAAATTGGCTTTGTCCAAAGCATGCTGTATGGGTTCTAGCGTAGAAAGAATCAAAGGTCGAATCAATTCTTCAAGCAATTCTCGTTTAATATCAACACAAATATCGTGCTTTTCTGTGAATGCTTCCCAAATGACCGATGTATCTTTATAAAACGACAAATCACATTTTGCAGCTTCAACAGCTACCGATAGTTTTTGCATGCAGTGATCTGGAACCTTGATTTTATGTTGGGCTTTGATTTCATCGAGCACATATTGACAGAGCAAACGATCAAAATCTTTTCCACCCAAATGAATATTCCCATCAATTGCCAGGACCTCAAAATGATGGCCTGCGATTTCAATAATCGAGACATCAAAGGTCCCGCCACCGAGGTCATAGACTAAAACAGTCTCATCTTTTTCTCCAGTTACGCCATAAGCAAGGGCCGAGGCTGTTGGTTCATCGAGGATCATAGCTACTTGTAAGCCTGCAATTTCCCCTGCTTTGCGAGTAGCACGCCTCGCGGATTCATTGAAATAAGCAGGTATGGTGATCACTGCACTTTCCACAGGCTCACCTAAAAATTGTTCTGCATCCATTTTGATCGAACGCAAGATATAGGCAGCAATAGCTTGTGGACTATGAACCTTATCGCCCAACATAATCGTGCAATCTTGCCCCATCAGTCGTTTGACTTCTTCAACCGGAGGCTGCAACAATGTAACACGCTGGTATTTGGCTTTAACCCCGACTAAAATTTTGTGTCGTCTGGAGATTCCAACCACAGATGGCGTAGTTCGAGTGCCATAACGATTGGGGATTATTTCTGGACGATCCATCCATAGAGTAGCTACCGCAGAGTTGGTAGTGCCTAAGTCAATCCCCACAATAGACATAGTCTTCCTTTCTGAAAATAAACTTTATTGACAATCCAAGTTGATATCTTAAAAAGGTAATTTTTACTTCAATATCTCAGTCCAGAAAGGCAGAGATAAAATCAATGTCTTACCTAATCTGAGGCATGAAATAGAGAATTGGGTTCATAGCCGTATGTCTTTGTCACTAAGGTAAACTGCTTAGCCATTCATAAAAGTACGGCATGGTTGTCTGGCGTTAACCTCAAGCTGGCATTACTCTTTTGCCCATGCGTTGCAGAAGACCATCCCACAGACCACGCAAGATATACCGAATGTTTTTTCCACGTAGGCTGTGCACCATGCATATTTTAACAAGCCCTAAAAGCACCAATTCACTATAGCGATATCTTGGATACAGTCGCAAAAGCACCAAAGAATTACGAACTAGGTAATAAATTTTCCAACCAGGAGCAGTATGTGCACTTGGCCTAGGATGCTCATGGATACTAGAGGGTACAGTAATCACCCGATGCCCATGAGATAGAATGCGAAATAAATATTCAAGCTCATCCCCCCAAATGAAAAAATCAGGGTTGGGGAAGCCAATTTGCTGAACCAAGGATTGCGGCAGCAACACAGAATTGAAGAAATTGCCGGGGTATGGCAAAACATTACCTGGTTCCACAAATCTTGCCAAGTCTGCGATCCAATAATACGCTTGGTGCTGAATGCGCAGCCCAAAGCTCAAACGTTGCGGCTCTTTTGGGTCCACGACTAAAGCACAACGCACCACAGGCCCTAGATCAGGGTCCAAAAGATTGGCCAATGCATCCGCATGCGGCTTACCATCATCATCCAAAAGCCAAATCCAATCATATCCATGAGCCATCGCACGTTGCATTCCTTCACAAAATCCAGCAGCACCGCCACCATTGTCAGGCATTCGCACATAATAGAAATCTGCAAATGCCTGCTTTTGTTGAGGAGTAGATTCTTGCACGATTTCGTATGGCTGCCCCACAGACTCAGGTGGCAATTCTGCAATATACCCATGATCTCGCAAAACACACGACGTGCCATCTGTAGATGCATTATCAACCAGAAAAACAGCGGATAGTGGCTGAGTTTGCCTGGATAATGCATCCAAGCATTGTAAAAGAAGCTCATGGCGGTTGTATGTCACCACAACTGCCGCTACACGGATGTTTGTGCATAGCGTATTCATAAAACTACCCAATTGCTATATCAAGTGACCTTTGTAAACCACATAAAATAAGAATTTCATCGTTATGAAGCAAGAGAGGCTGGAACAGCAGTAAGAGCGGAAGCCTTTTGGGATGCACCAAACGGCATGGATAGGGCCGGCCCTCTTCCGGCCCTTTTCTTCGCATAACAGTTTTTCACTCAATCAATGACATAGCCGAATTGCTATGATGCTTCGAAAAAACTCAATCATGTCCATTGATGAGCGCTTCTCTTAATGGCATTGGGCTGTGTACATTGTTCATCAAAAACTATTTTCGTCGCATGATCCATGCTGCAGCGATTCCCAGCATTCCAAGAAGCCAGGTGCCTGGCTCTGGAACAGGGCAGGTAACGCCGATTGCATCCAAATCCGGGCCAGACCACGCAGCATCTGATTCATTGGTGAGGACTTTGACATATTGTGCTAGAGAAATGCCACAACCAGCCATATCATATCCTAAAGAAGCGCCGCTAGGATATAGATCGCTCGTGCTTGTGGAAGTAGAGCCAATGAGGTACCAATCTATGTTATTGGCACTGACATACACTTTGAAAGATTCGCCTACATCAAGGTCAGAGAGATGGACAAGCACATCATTGCCTGCGCCATCTTGAAACCATGTACCAAAGCTCACGGTGAGATAGTTATTCCATATTGCACCATCGGCTGTGCCTACGTCAGTGACAACAGTATCGGGCGCGCCTAGGATAGAGTTGATGCTATATCCTGTGATATTGGCATTGGTGCCATAGTATCCGACCAATGTCGTGCTCCAGATCGTGGCAGCATTGGCAAATTGTGCTGCCAATACGAATAGAATAAAACAAAATAAACTAATTTTTTTCATTATTATAATCCTTTCAAATTTTGAAAATTTAAGCAACAAAATTTTTGAAAAACAATTTTAGTGATATTTTTATCTTGCAAGCAAGCCAACTTGAGATCAATGTTATGCCGGCTTTATGCCAGCGCATAACACAATACAAAGGAAATTGTTATGTGCGTGGCCATAAAGGGCGGATATGGAAATGCTAGGCATAGATGCCATTTGTCAGTCTTTAATCATGCGGTTATGGGAATGCTAGGCATAGATGCCATTTGTCGTGCTCTTGCTGATATGATTAGCAGACGTTTCCGTAACCAGCCAAAAATAGGATGGCACGTGCATGAGATCAAAATTTCGAAATGCAAGTATTTTGTTT